>CAYXVO010000371.1:0-3552 GCA_964467875.1 uncultured Pseudomonadales bacterium
CCTTGCTGATATAGTAATTGCTACGAGCACCCTCGCCAGCGCGGCCCGACAGGCTGCCAGGCACCTGTTCCGGCGCGCTGCTCAGGGTGCGAGGCGTTCCCCTGCTCAGGTCCCGGAACACGCCAGGCGCGATGGTAATATCCTCGCCATTCAACGCATCGGAAGATGCGGGCTGTTGCAGACGGCAGTCTTCCGAATACTTGAAGTGATTGAGATTGCTGAGGCAGTCACGAAAACGTCCTTCCAACGCCAGTTCCAGCACTGTTTCAAAGCCACCACCCGGCAACTCGCTCACCGAGACTACCCGCGCGCCCCGGATGACGGAATCCACCAGCGTGCGATAGCGATCATCCTGAAGCACCATGTCCTGGACCCGGGATGATCCCGTCAGGGACGTCCCATACACGCGTTCCACCAACGCCCGATAGGCATCCAGCTTGGAGGCGCGCATGGCCATCAGGCGGTGTCTCTGCAGCATGCGGTCGCGCGGCTCCTCATAGGCGCCATAGCCGGTGACGCGAAGCACGATGGGCGCCTGTGCCGCCTCACCACTTGGCTCCACAGGCGGGATCGGCGTGCAGCCCGAAGCCAACAAGGAGAGCAGGAGCAGGGAGGCAGCTGTTTTTAATCTTTGCATGGCGGATTCTCTTCCGAAAAACAGTGGGCTGAAAACGTCATCAACCACCAGAGTACAGTTCAGCGCCGTCAAAAATGCCAACCAAAGCGCCCGTCTGGAGCTTTATAAGAAAAATTCGTGCCAAACTAGCATTAGCACCCTAAAAATCTTATCAAAACCCGGTTAAAACGTTTAAAAACAATAAGTTATAAATACTCGTTCAATCAGGATTGAAACCAAAACAAGCAGCCCCAGATGCCACAGCTCATCCGGGGCGGAAATGGTTTGCCTGTTCGCCGGCAGCCGCAACCAAGCCTTGCCCTCTGGCAACAGGACCATCGGGCTAGCCATGCCCAGCGGACCTCCCTATTATTAGGCTCCAACCTCCAGGCATCAGAACAGCCATGCAAAAGTATCTTGTGGGCGGCGCGGTACGAGACCAGTTGCTGGGCCTGCCAATCAAGGACCGGGATTGGGTCGTGGTCGGGGCCACGCCAGACGACATGTTGAGCGCTGGCTTCAAGCAGGTCGGCGCCGACTTCCCGGTCTTTCTCCATCCCGACACCAAAGAAGAATATGCCCTGGCCCGTACCGAACGGAAAGCCGGCGTAGGCTACAAGGGCTTTGTCTGCGACTTCTCACCGGCGGTTACGCTGGAAGAAGATCTGTTGCGGCGAGATCTCACCATCAACGCCATGGCCATGACGGAACAGGGCGAACTGGTCGACCCTTATGGCGGCCAGCGCGACCTGAAAAAGCGTCAGCTGCGCCATGTCTCCGATGCGTTTCGCGAAGATCCTCTGCGCGTTTTGCGGGTCGCGCGCTTCGCCGCACGCCTGGCCCCGCTGGGGTTTCAGGTGGCAGCCGACACATTGGCCTGCATGGCCGGCATCGTGGCCAGCGGCGAACTGGCCCATCTGACGCCGGAACGGGTCTGGCAGGAAACCGAACGCGCCCTGCGCGAACAGACGCCCGGGGTCTATGTGGAAGTCCTGCGGGACTGCGGCGCCCTGCGGGTTATTGCGCCGGAGCTGGACGCCCTGTTCGGCATCCCCCAGCCTCCCCAGCACCATCCGGAAGTGGATACCGGACGCCATAGCCTGCTGGTGCTGGAGCAGGCCGCGCGCCTGAGCCCCACCAGCGAAGTGCGTTTCGCCGCGCTCATTCACGACCTCGGCAAGGGTGCCACGGCGCCGGACATGCTGCCGCGCCACCTTGGTCATGAACAGGAGGGATTGGCGCTGATCCGCGCACTCTGCCAGCGTCTCAAGGTGCCGAATGGGCATCGCGATCTGGCCCTGCTCGCCGGCGAGTTTCACACCCATTGCCATCGGGCGCTAGAGCTGCGACCGGCCACTATTCTCAAGCTGCTCAAACGCGCCGATGCCATACGCCGACCGGAACGCTTCGAGCAATTTCTGCAAGTCTGCGAAGCCGACGCCCGCGGCCGCACGGGACTTGAACAGCGGGACTATCCTCAGCCGGATTTACTGCGTACCGCGTTGGTCGCTCTGCGCGGCGTGTCGGCTCGTGATCTGGCAGATCAGGGACTGACGGGCGCTGAGATCGGCGAGCGCCTCGGTCAACTTCAGTTAAAAGCCATTGCCGAAGCCATAAAGGACGTTCGAGTCCAGGTAGACCAGAATCATGACTGATCACCCGCAACATCCTCGCCCGGTGGCGCTTATCACCGGCGGCGCCCGCCGCCTGGGCGCGGCCATGGCCCGTCATCTGCACCGCCAGGGCTATGACCTGATCCTGCATTACCAGCAGTCGGTGACAGCCGCGGAGGAACTCCAGGAAACACTGCATCAACAGAGAGCCGACTCGGTTCATCTGGTCTGCGCGGAACTGAGCGATCCCCACGACGTACGGCGCCTGGCGGCGCGGGCAATCCAGTGCTTCGGCCGGCTTGATGCACTCATCAACAATGCCTCGCAGTTTTTCCCGACCCCGCTGGCAAGCGCCGATGACCAGCACTGGCAGCGCCTGTTCGACACCAATGTGCGAGCGCCTTTCATTCTCGCCCAGGCGCTTGCCGACAGCCTGCGCCTAACCCGTGGCAGCATCCTCAACATCGTCGACATTTATGGTCAGCGTCCACTACCCGGACACAGCCTGTATTCCGCCAGCAAGGCCGCGCTACTCTCACTCACCCAGTCATTGGCACTGGAGCTGGCGCCCGACATACGGGTGAACGGGATCGCGCCGGGTGCTATACTCTGGCCCGATCCAACTCAGTCACCCCCGTCTAACGAAAGCGACCGCAATTATCAGCAGGCCCTCCTGCAAAAGGTTGCGCTGGGACGCCGGGGTGAGCCGGACGACATCGCCCGTACCGCCTGGTTTCTACTGGCCGAAGCGCCTTACATTACCGGGCAGGTAATCAACGTGGATGGCGGTCGCACCCTGACCATTTGACCTGTGACCGGCCAGTTTCCCTGCTGACCGGGCCGTCCGGAATTTCTGTTAGCTCTTCAGGAGACCCACATGAGAAACGTCGTAATCGTGGCCGCTAATCGTACTCCCATCGGAGCTTTCGGCGGCGCCCTCGCCTCCCTGCGTGCCGATGAACTGGGCAGTGCCGTAATTCGCCACATGCTGGAGCAGACCGGCATCAAGCCTGAGCAAGTGGACGAAGTGATTCTGGGCCAGGTACTGACCGCCGGCAGCGGCCAGAATCCGGCGCGCCAGACGGCCCGTCGCGCGGGGTTGCCGGACCAGGTTCCAGCCCTGACCATCAACAAGGTGTGCGGATCCGGTCTGAAGGCTCTGCAACTGGCAACCCAGGCCATCCGCCTGGGCGACGCCGACCTCATCATCGCCGGTGGCCAGGAATCCATGAGCCAGGCGCCCCACGTGCTCCCTAACTCCCGCAACGGCCAGCGCATGGGCAATTGGGAGCTGGTGGACACCATGATCAAGGATGGTCTCTG
>CAYXVO010000372.1:0-3534 GCA_964467875.1 uncultured Pseudomonadales bacterium
GGATAACGCACTGCTGTTTTACCATCAGGGCCAGCCCCACGACATTCATGAGCAGGCAATGCTGGAACTACTCACCCCCCTGCTGCGCGATGCCTACTTTGAAGAAGTGCGCGGTCGCCGCCAACTGGCCTATGGGGTCCTGGTCGTGCCCGTGACGATGCTGGATACCCCCGGGCTGTCCTTTATTGTCCAGTCCAACCGCACGGACCCGGCCCACCTGACGGAAGTGACCGACCTGTTCCTGGATGGCTTCGGTACCTACTTGCGCGGTCTCGACGAGCACGTCCTGCAGCGTCTGCAAGCGAGCCTGCTGAAAGATCTGATGTTTGAAACCACACCAGCGGAAGAACTGGCTCATTATTTCTGGCGGGAAATCGGCGCTACCGCTGACTTCAGCCAACGCGCCCGGCTGGCCAAGGCGATCCGCCAGGTGCGCCTGGCCGACCTCGCCCAGTATGTGGAAACGCGCTTGGCGGGCCAACAGGAACGCTCCCTGATCCTTCAGGGCTGGAATCAGCACTCCTGGCCGTTACAAGCCGCGAAGCAAGACCCGGCATCCAGCGATTCCGCCAATAATATCGCCCGCCTGGAACCCGTCGCCCAGCAGGTCAACCAGAGCACGACGTCTATCATCGTGCCGCCCGAAAAGGCGCTACTCACGGGTGAAACCGACGCCACCTCGGTGCCTGCCAGCCAGCCCAAGATTGGCGGCTAGCCCTCCCGGGACCGGCATTTCGCGGGTCCAATCCCTGCGCGCCATTCACACTGTAGCGTAAGCCCAACGGCCTCCCCGAACGCGGGAGGCTATTGCCTTTGCATTCAGCCGCTTGCACTGTATCCTTTTGAAGACAATTTAGCCTGAACCAGTTTCTTGTCCGTACTTCTGGCGGCTCAGCCATGGCCCTGACGCGACATTGTGTCTGTGAATTGCAACAATTGTCTTTTTTCTTCTACGCACGCATAGTGCTCGCCTGTCGCTCATCGGTAACTATCGCCCATAATAGCGATCACCCGTGGTAGCAAGCCCCCACAGAAGCAATCTGTTCACGGCAGCACGCGTCCACAATAGCAATCGCCCACAGAAGCAATCACCGATGCGCCAACGCTGGTCCATACACCCATGATGAATCGTGTTCGCCTCAGTTCCGTCTTGCAGTTACTGGTAATCGGCTCCATTGCCGTCATTACCCCGCTGATCTTCGCCGTTTACTACGCGGCCAACTCCTTTGACGAACTGGTCGATCGCCACCGGGGAGAAGTGCAGCGTCTGGTAACGGCAACCCGGGACAGCATGGCCTCACGGAATCTGATCGTCGACATGGAACGGGTCGCCCTGCAATACCAACTACTGGGCCAGGAAGGCTTTCAAAGCCTCTTTCATGACCTCTATACATCATTCAGCACTCATCTCGACCGCATGGGTGCTCTGCTGCCCGAGGAAGCCCGCAAGGAGTCCCTGACGCCGCTGGCAGCCCAGGTCAATGAGATCCGCCGAGCCGTTCAGGAACTGCCCCCAAGTTCACCCGAGCTGGATGAGGCGCTGAATGGCTTCGCCCGTGCCAGCGATCTGGCCAATGAGCTCAATCGCAACATCCGCCAGTTGGTGGACGATCAGATTACCCAGACTGAAGCCAGAATCGGCCGCGCCCAGGGTCAGGTCTTTCTGTTCAGCGTGTTGGTGATCCCTATCACGACGCTGTTGTTGCTGCTCTTCATTTATTGGGTGTCACGCCCCATTGGCCAGTTGACCCAAGCGATTCACCAATTGGGCGACAACGATTATGAACACCCGATTCACGTGGGGGGGCCGGCCGATCTTAATCAACTGGGCCAGTTGCTCGACTGGCTGCGCCAGCGTCTCAATGAACTGGAGCAGGAGAAGCGCAAATTCCTGCGCCACATGTCCCACGAACTGAAGACTCCTTTGGCTGGACTGCGGGAAGGTACCGACCTGCTGCTGGAAGAAATTCCCGGCCCACTGACCGCTGAGCAGAAGGATGTGGTCGGTATTCTTAACAAAAACACCCATACCCTGCAGCGCCTGATCGACAACCTGCTGGACTACAACCTGCTGCTCGACAGTGATCGGGTACACCGGGAACCCACCGCCATCGATAGCCTGATTCAGCGCGTGGTGGATACCTACCTGTTGCTGGCAAAGCCCCGGGACGTAAGGTTTGAGGTCGACGGACCGGCGCTCACATACTCGGTCGACAAAGCCAAGCTGCGTGCCGCGCTGGATAACGTGGTTTCCAACGCGGTAAGCTTTTCACCGCAAAGCGGCGTTATCTCGATCAACTGGAAACTGACTGAACAAGGTCTTGCCATTCGCGTCGTCGACGACGGACCGGGCATCTCAACCACCGATCAACAGCGAATCTTTGAAGCTTTTTATCAAGGCGAGGCCAAGCGGCGTGGCTCCTACAAAGGCACCGGCCTCGGACTCTCCATTGCGTGGGAGTGCCTCACCGCCCAGGACGGCCGGATCTCTGTTGAGAACGTCGCCAATCGTGGCGCCGCCTTTACCCTCGAATTACCGCCCCCGACATCATGAGGCATGCGATGCGACGTACACTTCTGCTGACGCTTTTTGCTTTCCTCGGGGCCTGTCAGGCCCTGTACCCTACAACGGGCAATCAGGCGGCGCCGGACAGCGCGCCTGCGGAAACCACGGACCAGGAGAGGCCGGAGGCGAGCCCCGACAGGCTGCTCCGCATGCCATACCAGGCTGGCGACCCCCTGCCCGAAATCACCCAGTGGCTCAACTACCAAATTCACACCAGCGCACTACCCCGGGCCGCCCTGGAACAGCAGTGGCTACGACTGGAGCGACAACGCCAGCGTAAGGACAACCCCTATCTCCGGCTCCAGTTCGCCGTCGTCAATCTGCACTACCCGGCACGCCGCAACCTCGCTCAGCTACTCCCCCTGCTGCAGCGCCTGGAGCAGGATCGGGGCCTGAATGACGACAGCAAACAGTTCGCCCGCCAACTGACCCTGTGGGCCACCCAATTGCAGCGCAAGGAGGCGGATATTGCCCAGCTGAATCGCCAGCTGGAAACAGAAAAGATTCTGAAACAGGAGCTTGAGGAAAAGATTCGCAAGCTCAGCGACATTGAAGAGACGCTCAATCAGCGTCAACGAAACAGAGAACCTTGAGCAAGGGAGAGGTCGCACATGACGAAAACCAATGAAATCCTGCTGGTTGATGACGATCCCGGTTTGCTGCGCCTGATGTCCATGCGCTTGGCGGCGGCCGGCTACGATGTAGAAACCGCCGAAGATGGCAAAACCGCCCTACAGCGGCTCGGTAACACGCCGTTTCGCCTGATGATCACGGATCTTCGGATGGACGGGATGGACGGGCTGGAACTGTTCCGCGAAGCCAAGGAACGGGCTCCCAGCATGCCGGTGATCATTCTTACCGCCCACGGCTCCAATCCCGATGCCGTCGCTGCGACCCAACAAGGCGTCTTTGCGTTTCTGACCAAGCCCGTGGACGACACGCAGCTGATGGCGCGCGTCAAAAGCCTC
>CAYXVO010000373.1:0-3531 GCA_964467875.1 uncultured Pseudomonadales bacterium
CGGGTTTACGTGCTCGGGAGCCACTGGAGCCTGGGCTGCGATGGTTCGAGAAGCATTTGCTGGAACTGCTGGGCGTGGGGCTGGACTTCAGTCATGACGCGGAATCCGGGGCGCTCGTCGAAGCGGACCAGGCTTATCTGCTGATGCCGGATGCCGGCTTTGTGAGACTGGCGGCGGAGGCGTCCGCGCCAGCCGCTTTGTCGGGCCATTCCAGATCTCCGTTGGTCGTGCCGGGCCGGATACTTTTGGCCTTGGCGGACGATGAACTCACCGATGCCGCGAGTCTGCGGTTCGCCAAACAAATCATGCGCCACTGCATCGACGCCCAGTTACAGGGTCGCCGCTTGCGCTCGCGCGAATTATTCCGACAGTACAAGGAGTCCCATCGTGTATAACCGAGTTCTTCTTGGGGTTAACGTGGATCATGTGGCTACCCTGCGCCAAGCTCGGGGCACCCGTTACCCCGATCCTGTGCAGGCGGCCCTGGAAGCCGAGCAGGCTGGTGCCGACGGCATTACCATTCATCCGCGGGAAGATCGACGCCATATTCAGGATCGGGACGTCTTTATCCTGCGCGACACCCTCGCCACCCGCATGAATCTGGAAATGGCGGTCACCGACGCCATGATCGAGTTCGCCTTGCAGGTGAAGCCCCAGCATTGCTGCCTGGTCCCGGAAAAGCGTGAGGAACTCACGACCGAGGGTGGGCTCGACGTGGTTGGGCAGGAGGCGCGGATCAAGCGGGCATGCGAGCGTCTGGGGGCAGCAGGTATCCAGGTGTCCCTGTTCATTGATGCCGACCCGGCACAAATTGAAGCGGCGGCACGTTGTGGCGCACCTGCCATTGAGATCCATACCGGCCATTATGCCGAAGCCACGACGGACAGCCCGTTGCGGCAAGAGCTGGCGCGGGTGCAGCGAGGCGTGGACCAGGCCCTGGCCCTGCAACTGGTGGTGAATGCCGGGCATGGCCTGAACTACCATAATGTGGAGCCGATTGCCGCAATCCCCGGCATCAACGAGTTGAATATTGGCCACAGCATCATTGCGCGGGCGCTGTTCAGCGGACTGCAGAGCGCAGTGCGGGAGATGAAGGCAGTGATTGACCGGGCCGCCCGCCCATGATTCAGGGGGTGGGAACCGATCTGGTTTGCCAGGACCGGATTGCTCGCAGTTTGGAGCAGTTTGGTGAGCGCTTCGCGCAGCGGATCTTGACCTCTTCCGAATTGCAGCGCATGCAGGCCAGTCGCCGTCCCGTTAATGTGCTGGCCAAGTGCTTTGCCGCCAAGGAGGCGGTGGCTAAGGCTCTCGGGACCGGAATGGCACAGGGCGTGGGATGGCAGCAGATTGAGTTGCAGCGTGCCGACAGTGGCCAACCCCGGATTGTGCTCCGTGGCGAGGCGCTACAGCGACTGCAGGTGCTGGGCGCCTCCAGTGTTCTCATCAGCCTCAGTGACGAGCGCAACTATGTCTTGGCGTTTGCAGTGCTGGCTTCGTAGTTACGGAATTCATCCTGCCAGTCATTGTGTTCAGCCCAATAGCGGATTCGGTCAATCTCGTTGAGCAGGAAATCCACCGAGCGCTGGAAATCCGGAATGTTCTGTTTGAGCTCGGTTTCCAGCTGCCCCGCCAGTTGTCGTAACACTGGCACGCCACAATAGCGAGCTGCGCCATGCAGCTTGTGGACCCGCTCCAGCAGTTCCTGGTGCGCTCCACTGCGCGCCAATTCACCGATCGCCTTGTAGTCGTCGTCAAGGTGATCCAACAGCATGCAGAACAGCTCCTCGGCAAGGCCATTCTTGCCTCCCGCCAGCCGCACGCTATTTTCAAGATCCACACAGGGGCCCTGTACCGCGCGGGATGAAGGCTTCAATGCCGGCGCCCGCTCGGGAGTCTGATGTGTGGCGGGTGGATGACTGCGTTGGACCAGTTGATAGCCTGTTTTCCGAACGATGACCGCAATCAATTGCTCCTCATCAATGGGCTTGGTGAGGTAATCGTCGAAGCCGGAGCGCATCAGGTGTTTTTTTTCTTCGGTCAGGGCATGGGCCGTGACGGCGATGATTGGTGTGTGGCGTCCGTTTTCCAGTTGGCGGATCTTCTGGGTCGTCTCGATACCGTCCATGCCTGGCATCTGGACATCCATAAAAACCAGGTCGAAAGGTTGCTGCTTCACCTTGCTCAGGGCTTCAAAGCCACTGGTGGCGGTTTCGCTTTCGGCACCGAGATCCCGGAGAAAGGCATCGATCAGTTTCAGGTTGGCATGATTGTCATCAACCGACAGCAGCCGTGGCGCATCGACGGGCGCCGGTAGCAGTGCCAGTTTCGGCGTCGGCGCCGGAATGGCAAGCGGCAGATCTTTCGGGGCAGGTATCTCACCGGTGATCAGAAGGCGCAGGGCATGGTACAGGCGGTCGTGGCTGAGTGGCTTGGTTAAATGAGCGGAGCAACTGGCGATCAGTGGCAACTGCTTATCGCCCAGGTCAAGAGTGGGCGTCAGCAGTAAGACACGGCAGTCTTTCTTGAACTCCAAATCCTTGGCCAGCTGTTTGTACTGGGTCGAGTCCAGGAGATGGCGATGTATGCCAATAATGGCGACCGCATAGCCACGACCGTCGCGCTGGGCCAGGGCCACCTGTTCCAGCAGTTCGGACGGTGACTCAACCCGGTCCAGCTCCAGGCCCCACTCCTCGATCATGTGGCTGACCGCGAGCCCGGTCTTGGGTTGGTTTTCCAGATATATGATCCGTTCGCCGCCGAGGGGGGCAAACTCTTCGGCATCCGACGGCGTGGGGGCAATCTCCGTGGGCAGGATGAACCAGAAGGTTGACCCCTTGCCGAGTTCGCTCTCTAGGCCGATCTGCCCGCCCATCTGCTCGATCAGGCGTTTGGAGATGACCAGGCCCAGGCCGGTGCCGCCAAAACGGCGGGCGGTGGAGGCGTCGGCTTGGGAAAAAGCGGTGAACAGGGTCTGTTGCTGAATACGGGAGAGGCCGACCCCGGTGTCAGACACGCTAATACGAACCGTTGCCTGATTGCCTTTCTGCTCTTCGATCATGGCGCGCACGACGACTTCGCCACTTTGGGTGAACTTGATGCCGTTGTTGACAAGATTGGTGATGATCTGCTTTATCCGCAGAGGATCGCCCGTAATGTGTTTGGGGACGTCGGAGTAGACCAGGGCCGTCAGATCGAGGTTTTTCTGGTGAGCGGCGGGGGCGAGCATGGTCAGGACGTCTTCAATGATTTCCCACAAGCGGAATGGGGTGCGGTCGAGCACCAGCTTGCCGGCCTCGATCTTGGAGAAGTCCAGGATGTCGTTGATGATGGTCAGCAGGATTTCAGAGGACTTGTGGATCGTTTTCAGGTGATCCCGTTGCTGATGATTGACGTTGGACTTCAATAACAGATTGGTAAAGCCGATGATGCCGTTGAGCGGCGTGCGGATCTCATGGCTCATGTTGGCCAGGAACTCGGACTTGATGCGGCTGGCCTCCAGGGCCTCCTTGCGCGCCAGGTCCAGCTCGATGT
>CAYXVO010000374.1:0-3501 GCA_964467875.1 uncultured Pseudomonadales bacterium
CGAACTGATGCGGTTGTCCCGGCACGATCAACTCCTGCTGATCGACAACATGAACCTCACGATCCCCAAGGGTGCCATCGTCGGGGTCATCGGTGGTAATGGCGCTGGCAAATCGACGCTGTTCCGGATGATTACCGGGCAGGAGCAACCGGACAGCGGCGAGATCGTCATCGGCGATACCGTCCAGGTCGCCTACGTCGACCAGAGCCGCGACCAGCTCGATGGCAACAAAACGGTATGGGAATGCGTGTCGGACGGACACGATATTCTGCGCATCAACAACTACGAAGTACCCTCGCGCTCCTATGTGGGACGCTTCAACTTCAAGGGCGCGGACCAGCAGAAATTCGTCAAGGATCTCTCCGGTGGGGAACGCGGTCGCCTGCACATGGCGCTGACGCTCAAGCAGGGCGCCAACCTGCTGCTGCTGGACGAACCCTCCAACGACCTCGACATCGAAACCCTGCGGGCCTTGGAAGAAGCCTTGCTGGCCTTCCCCGGAACCGCCATCGTGATCTCCCACGATCGCTGGTTCCTGGACCGGATCGCCACCCATATCCTGGCCTATGAAGGTGATTCCCAAGTCGTCTTCTTTGAAGGCAACTTCAGCGATTACGACGCGGATTACCGCAAGCGTATCGGCGACTCCGCCGCCACGCCGACCCGAATCAAGTACAAGAAACTGGCTTGATTCGCCCGAGGCCGGATTCTATCCGGCCTCGTCCTCTCAAACGGCCACAGAAGCCGGCCCTGCTGTCACAAAACCGTGAGCCTCGTCAGTCATCACCGCCTGCCGACATCCTCGGAGCCAGCCGGATATCGTCTATAGTTGGATAAGAAGCCTCACTCTTAAATAGAGTAGGCATGGAAATGGGATTGGTCGCAGCGGAACCGCGCACTGGAGAATTTTGTGTCAGATAACAATCTTGCCGATGATCGCCGTCGTTTCCGGCGGGTCACCTTTGACGCCCAGACCCGACTCTATCAGGGCGATCAGATCTGGGACACACAACTACAGGATATTTCCCTGCGCGGCATTCTGGTTCAGCGCCCGGACACTTTCGACCAAGCCGACCCGAGTGCGCCCTTTGAGGCCACCATCAAGCTCGCCGACAGCGACCACACCATCATCATGTCGCTGGAACTGGCACATCAGAATAATGGTCTTCTGGGCCTCAAGTGCGACTACATCGATCTGGAAAGCGTCACCTATCTGCGGCGCCTGATCGAGCTCAACCTGGGTGATCACACCCTGCTGGAGCGTGAACTGAGCGCGCTTTTGAAATAAGCGCATCGAGTTGAAGCAAATCCCGCAGGTTGAAGTAAGCCCCGCAGGCACTAGAGCGCGTCCAGTGCCTCTCGCAGCTGTTTTACCCCAATCACCTCCATGCCCGCCGGCTGCTGGCGCGGCATGTTGGCCAGTGGCACGACGGCGCGCTTGAACCCGTGCTTGGCCGCCTCCTGGATTCGCTCCTGACCACTGGGAACCGGTCGTATCTCCCCTGACAATCCCACCTCACCGAACACCACCAGATCATTCGGCAGAGCCCGGTCGCGAAAGCTGGATACCACGGAACTCAGCAAGGCCAGGTCCGCGCTGGTCTCCGCAATGCGCACTCCACCCACCACGTTGACGAACACATCCTGGTCCCCGCACTGCAATCCGCCGTGGCGGTGCAGAACGGCCAGCAACATGGCCAGCCGATTCTGGTCAAGCCCCACCGCGAGACGCCGCGGATTACCGAACTGGTTCTCATCCACCAGAGCCTGCAACTCCACCAGCAGTGGTCGCGTGCCTTCCCAGGTCACGGTCACCACGCTGCCTGGCGCCGGTTCCGAGTTGCGGTTAAGAAAGATCGAACTGGGATTTTTCACCTCCTTGAGACCGGTATCGAGCATGGCGAACACTCCCAGCTCGTTCACCGCACCAAAGCGGTTCTTGTTGGCGCGCAGCGTCCGAAAGCGGCTGTCCTCCGATCCTTCCAGCATGATGGAGGCATCGATCATATGCTCCAGCACCTTCGGCCCAGCCAGCGTGCCGTCCTTAGTGACATGGCCCACCAGAAACAGGACCGTGCCGGTCTGCTTGGCAAAGCGGGTCAGTACCGCGGCACACTCCCGCACCTGGGACACGCTGCCCGGCGCCGACTGAATATCCGGGTGATGCATCACCTGGATACTGTCCACCACCAAGATCCTGGGCTGCAACTGGCTTGCCGTGGCCACAATGGTCTCCACGTCGGTTTCCGACAGCATCTGCAGATTGTTGGTTTGCAGATGCAGGCGCCGCGCCCGCAGGGCCACCTGCTGCAGGGATTCCTCGCCCGTCACGTACAGCGCCGGCATAGCGCCCGCCAAGTGGCACATGGTCTGTAGCAACAGGGTGCTCTTGCCAGCGCCTGGGTTACCGCCGATCAAGATCGCCGAACCCGCCACCAGGCCCCCGCCCAGCACCCGATCCAATTCACCCATGCCCGTGGATACCCGCGGCGCGTTTTCCACATCAATGGCATCCAAAGACTGCACGTCGGAAACCGTGCCCGCATAACCTCCCTTGCGGATATCCCGGGCGGGCTTGCTACTGGTGCCGAGCCGGATTTCGCTGATGGTATTCCACTCCTGACAGGCGCTGCATTGCCCTTGCCACTTACTGTAATCCGCCCCGCACTGGGTGCAGACGTAGGCTGTCTTATTTTTTGCCATGACCTATTTCCAACTCATGAGTCATTAATCCACGAACCATTAACCCACGAACCATTTCCAACTGAATGATTCCAAGCATCGGATCGGACCCGTTGCCAGCAGGCGGGGCGATGATGACGAGGGGAAGTTTATGCTATTGTCCCCGCCACAGGAGCAAGAGTTTACAACAGAGAGAGAGCAGCCCTTATGAAACTCGAAACACTCGCAATTCACGCAGGCTTTGCGCCGGACCCAACGACCAAGGCGGTAGCAGTTCCCATCTACCAGACCACGTCCTTCGCGTTCGACAGCACTCAACATGGTGCCGACCTGTTCGACCTTAAGGTGCAGGGCAACATATACAGCCGCATCATGAACCCTACCAACGATGTGCTGGAAAAGCGCGTTGCCGCGCTGGAAGGCGGCATTGGCGGGCTCGCCATGGCCTCCGGCATGGCCGCCATCACGGCCTCCATCCAGGCCATCTGCGAAGCCGGCGATAACATTATCAGTGTCAGCCAGCTATATGGCGGCACCTATAACCTGTTCGCCCACACCTTCCCCCGCCAGGGCATCGAAGTCCGCTTCGCCAACGGTGACGATCCCGCATCCTTTGCCCAGCACGTGGATGATCGCACTCGCGCCATTTTCTGCGAGTCCATCGGCAACCCCCGTGGCAACATTGTCGACATTGAAGCACTGGCCAAGGTCGCCCACCAGCATGGCGTGCCCCTGATCGTCGACAACACCGTCGCCACGCCCGTGCTGTGCAAGCCGTTCGATTTCGGCGCAGACATTGTCGTGCACGCCCTGACCAAG
>CAYXVO010000375.1:0-2164 GCA_964467875.1 uncultured Pseudomonadales bacterium
ATTCGCTACGAGATTGAAGATATTTTGGTGGCGCTGCAGTTTCAGGATCGGGTTTCACAGATCATGACATCCGTCACCGGCAGCATCCGCGACTGCCATGGCGCCCTGGAACAGGCCATCGCGTCCCAGGGGCAAGCCCCCATTGATGCTGAGGAACTGCTGTCTGCCATGCGCCGCACCTACACCACCCGTGAACAACGCAGCAAGGACACGGGCCTGGGACACAGCGACGCGGACGACAACGATATTACCTTTTTCTGAATTTTGGCTTTAGGAGATCAATATGGCGAAGAGCATTCTGGTCGTGGACGACTCCACCTCCCTGCGCCAGGTCGTGGCAATTGCACTGAAAAAAGAAGGCTATGACGTCATCGAGGCCAGCGACGGCCAAGACGCGCTCGACAAACTCACCGGCGGCAAGATTCACCTGGTGATCAGCGACGTCAACATGCCACGTATGGACGGCATCACCTTCGTGAAAGAACTGAAGAAAAGGGCGGACTACAAGTTTACGCCCATCATCATGCTCACCACCGAATCCGGCGACGAGATGAAGGCGGCGGGGCGGGAGGCTGGCGTGAAGGCCTGGGTGGTCAAGCCGTTCAAGCCGGAACAGATGCTGACCGCGGTTTCCAAGCTGATTTTGCCTTAGGCCAGGAGGCCACGGAGAGTCTATGTTCAACCTGAACGAACACCCCGATCATCTCGCCATCTCGCTGGCCGGCGAACTCACCATTCAGAATGCGGACAGGATTAAGACGGGCCTGCTCGATGCCCTGGGGCGAGGCAAGGATATCAGCCTGGATCTGGCAGGCGTCAGCGAACTGGATAGCGCGGGCGTCCAGTTGTTGTACTACGCCAAGCAGATGGCGGAGACGGAGCAACAGTCTCTGCAGCTTCTGAATCATAGTCCGGCCGTGGTGGAGGTCTTTGAGCTATACCATTTGGCGCCGGTCTTTGGTGATCCCATGGTTCTGGCGGCCGATCCAGCAGGCGCCGCCCAGGGGCCCGGAGCACACGCATGAGCCTGGACGCCGCACTCCCCGTTTTTCTCGCCGAGGCAACCGAACTTCTTGAAAAAATGGAAATGTCGCTGGTGGAACTGGCCCGCTCCGGCGCCAATTGTGAGCTGATCAACGACATCTTCCGCGCCGCCCACACCATCAAGGGTACGAGCGGTGTCTTTGGTTTTGACAAAGTCGTGGAATTCACCCACGTGGTGGAAAGTCTGCTGGACGGCATCCGTGCCGGTAAGCAGGACATTACATCCGACATGGCGAGCCTCCTGCTCAGTTGCGGCGATCATATGCGGTTGCTGGTGCAGCTGGCGGTCGAGAGCGCGGAGCTAGCCGACGCCGACCAGCAAACCCATCATCAGCTCCTGGCCAGTCTGGAGCAATACCTGCAACAGCCCGCGCCGATTTCCGACCTGCCGGCCAATACCTCCCGGCCCGGCCCCAACGCGCGCCTGACGCGGGAACCGAGTACGGCCAACGATCCCCGGGTGCAGAACGACCACTGGCATATCTCGATACGATTCGAGCGCCCGGTGCTGCAGTATGGTATGGATCCCCTGTCCTTCCTGCGTTACTTAACGCGTCTTGGGCGAATCCTCGACGTGGCGACCCTGTTCGATGACAGCACCAACCTGACGGACCTGAATCCGGAACACTGTTATCTGGGGCTGGAAATCGCCTTTCAGGGGGATGTCAGCAAACAGGACCTCGAGGATGTGTTCGAGTTCGTGCAGGAGGATTGCATGCTGCATATCCTGCCGCCCGTTGCGCACATGTCCCAGTATGTGGCGCTGATCAGCGCACTGCCGGAGGAAGACCTGAAACTGGGCGAAATCCTGGTGCGGGTAGGCGCGCTCACCACGGCGGAGCTTGAGCAGGCCTTGCAAGGGCAGCGTCATAACGAGTCGGCTGCCCCCGAGAAGGGAGCCCCCCGCCTGGGCGACGTTCTGGTGGAAGCACGTAGCGTACATGAAGAAGTCGTGCAGGCCGCGGCCGCCAAGCAAGCCACGGTTCGCAAGAGCCTGACCGAGAGCCAGCAGAGCTTGCGGGTGGACGCGACGAAGCTGGACGAGCTGGTGAACCTGATCGGCGAATTGGTCATTGCCGCGGCCAGCTCGAAGCTGATGGCATCCGCCAACGGCGACGAT
>CAYXVO010000375.1:2174-3489 GCA_964467875.1 uncultured Pseudomonadales bacterium
GGAACGCCTGGTCGAGAACATCCGTGATTGCGCGCTCAGCCTGCGCATGGTTCAAATCGGTGAAACCTTCAACCGCTTTCAGCGGGTGGTACTCGATGTGGGACGCGAACTAGGCAAGGATGTGAGATTGGAAATCACCGGGGCCGATGCTGAACTCGACAAGACCCTGGTGGAGCGGGTACGGGATCCGCTCATGCACTTGGTGCGTAATGGCATCGATCATGGCCTGGAAAACACCCAGGCTCGGCTTGCCGCCGGCAAGCCGGCCCACGGCACCATTCGCCTCAACGCCATTCACGATTCCGGCAGTATTATCATTGAAGTCGCGGACGACGGTCGCGGGCTGCAGCGGGACGTGATCCGTCAGAAGGCCATCGAGCGAGGCCTGATCCGCGAGCAGGATGAACTCTCCGACCGGGAAATCTATCGGCTGATCTTCGAGCCCGGCTTCTCCACGGCATCGCAGATCACTAACCTGTCCGGCCGAGGCGTAGGCATGGATGTGGTAAAACGGGAAGTGGAGTCATTACGGGGCAGTGTCGATATCGACAGCACGCCCGGCGCGGGCACCAAGATCCGAATCCGCCTGCCGTTGACCCTCGCGATCATCAACGGCTTCCTGTTCCGGGTCGGCAGTGCCCATTACGTGGTGCCCCTGGAACTGGTGGGCGAGTGTATCGAGTCGCCAGGTTTGAACGATGCGGACGTGGCTTACATGAACCTGCGCGGCGCGGTGCTGCCACTGCTACGGCTATCCAACCTGTTCCAGGTTTCAACACAGCCGCGGCAACGGGAGAATATTGTCGTCATCGACAGCGCCGGCACCCGCACCGGCCTTGTTGTGAACGAGTTGCTCGGCGAGTTCCAGACGGTCATCAAGCCGCTCGGCAAGATGTTCACCGGCGTCAAGGGCATTGCCGGTTCCACCATCCTTGGAAGTGGCGAGGTGGCAATCGTGCTGGATCCCTACCAGCTGATCGACAGCCATATCCTGCAATCGCGCGACAAGGGCGCCGCCGGGAGCGCATCGGCGGAACGATTGACATGACCATGGAGTTCAACCGGGCCTACCAGATCAGCGATCAGGAATTCTCGCAGGTTCAGAAGCTGATCCTGGAATGGGCCGGAATCAGCCTTGGCCCCAACAAGCGCCCGCTGGTCATCGGGCGTTTGAGCAAACGGTTGCGGCATTACCAAATGGCATCGTTCTCGGACTACCTGTCCCGCCCGCTGCGGGAAAATCCCGGCGAGCGCCAGATCATGATCGACCTGCTCACGACCAACGAGACCTTCTTCTTTCGGGAATCCGCCCATT
>CAYXVO010000376.1:0-3482 GCA_964467875.1 uncultured Pseudomonadales bacterium
ATCCGATATCGAGGGTGTCGTTTATAAGGGCCGTCAGGTGCTGATGGACGATGTGGAAGCGGCCCTCAATACGTTGTTGGAATTGATGCAGAGCCACCGTGACTATGGTGACGATCTGGCCCGTAAGACCCTGTTGGAGGTGTTCGACCTGCTGGGCAAGGACGATCCGCTGGTGAAGACCTATCGGCGTCGACTCTACACGTTGTTGTATTAAGTTAATCATTAAGGATGCGTCGACCATAACGATGCTGCGTCCATGATGGCTTTGTCCGTTCAGACCAAAAAGCCGGCCCCTAGAGGCCGGCTTTTTTCTGCTCAGAGACTGGTGACGCTCCTGAAGTGAGGACGATGAAATGGATAGGTGAAAACCGAGACGGCCATTTTTGTGCGGTTTTTTATAACTCTTTTAGTTTCAAATTGTTAGGTTCTATTTTGTTGTGTTCTCTGCAGTTCTGGTCGCGCCATTTCAAAAAAACTCTACGGTGCGACTGATCCAAATCCAATTCCCGCCTGTATACACCTATGAGCATGTCGCATTGGCCTGAAGCAAAACTTGAGGCCGGCTGCGCAAAAAAACCAGATGAGGCTCTGGCCATCCCAGAGCATCGGGTAAAGGCTCCGAGGAGAAGGCTAACGTCCGCTGAAAGCCGGTCTCAATAGAGACTTCCTGGGCCACAAGCCCCCTCACTAAACAATTGATCTCTATAACTATAGAGCGGAGGCAACGATCCATGAGAACATCCGCAAGCTCTCAGACACTCGCAATGCAAACGGTTCCCGAGTCTGTTCGTATTGATTCGGTTGAGGAAGGAAATCTTACAGGTTCCCAGGCGGGGACTGGGGCAGCGGACGCTGCCACCTGGTACGACAGTCCTCAGGAGTCCGCCGCTGCGGAGGATTGGGAGAACGGTGCGGACGGCGAGCTGTTGGCCGATAGCGAGATCGTTGCTCCTGAAGAGGCGTTAACCCCAGGCGACGACCACATCCCGGAGCTGAGCTCCGACGAGATGATGGCGGGCGACCTGATGTCCATGTACGTCCGGGACGTTGCCGCGCATCCATTGTTGTCGGTTGACGAAGAAAAGCGTCTGACCCAGGAATTGCTGCGCCACCGTTTGGCGCTGGTGGTTCTGCTGGGTGGGCATCCCCTGAGTCTGGCGGCATTAATGGCATTCGTCAGCTCCGATTCCGATTTCTTCTCGCGCAACACAGAATGGCGGGACTGGGCGCTACGCAATGGTGAGGTGGAAACAGCTCTGATGGGCTTGTTCCGGGACCACGCCAAGACCTTGCCACGCCTGATCCCACGCGAGTTACTGGCGGATATGAAAGCTCTGCATCAGCAGGTCGAGGAAGCGTCTGCCGCCGGTGATCGTAAAAAGACCAGCCTTGCCTACCGGGCTCTGATGCGTCACCTGGTGGGTGTTCAGTTTCCCCACGAGCTGATTCTCAGCCTTTGCCAGGTGCTGACCGATACCATTCCCATGAAGCGCCGTCGCGCGCCTCTGAATACCCTGGTACCACTCAAACCGGCCCGTTTGCTGCACAAGATCGAGCGGCGCCTGGCCAAGCTCAACGTCACCAAGCGCAAGCTGGTGCAGGCCAATCTGCGGCTGGTGGTGTTTATCGCCCAGAAGCATCGCTATGGTGGCGTGCAATTGCATGACCTGGTACAGGAGGGCAACCTGGGGCTGCTCAAGGCGGCCGACAAGTTCGACTACCGCAAGGGATTCCGCTTTGCCACCTATGCCTATTGGTGGATCCAGCAGCAAATCAAGCTGGCCATCAAGCGCCAGAGCGATCTGATTCCCTCACCGGTGTATGTGCAGGACGAGATCAGCAAGTTCAATATCTGGTCGGTGCGCCTGCAGCAGGAAGCGGGCCGCGAAGTGTCCGTGAGCGAAGTGGCCAAGCACATGGATGTCAGCGTCGAGCGTGGCGCCATGCTGGCCATGGGGGCGCAGCGCGTGCTGTCCATGGAGCGGGCGGTTTCCTCCGAAAGCGATACCAACCTGGGCGATTTGTTGCCGGATCAGAAGGTGGAATCGCCATCCTGGGATTACCTTAAGCATCAGCGTGAGCAGGCCGTGCAAAACCTGCTGGAGCACCTGTCGCCACGGGAAGCCCGTGTGATGGCTTTGCGTTTCGGTGTCGGTATCCACCAGGAGTACACCTTGCGCGAAGTTGCCTCGCAAATTGGCGTCAGTCCGGAGCGCGTGCGTCAGATCGAGCGCGAGGCGCTGGCCAAGCTGCAGGATGTGGCGGGTGGTAGCCTGCGCTCGCTGCTGGCGGACGACTAGCTAGCGTCTCCACTGAGACCGCTCTGGGGCTTTGAGCGCCGGAGCGGTTGTTGCTCAACCCTTCCTTCCCCAAGGTCCGCTGTGGACCTTGCCCAGCACTCATGGGCACCTGTCCCGCGAGCGGAAGCGCGTTCGCGCAGTTGGTAAATTGGTGATATCAAATGACAATTTTTCGTCCTGTGGGGCGCTGTCATTTGGTAACGGCGCCAGGCCATTCTACACTACAGTGTAAGAGCACTCTGAAAGACGCGGGTTTGGCGCTTGGCGCGTGAGCTTGACCCCGCTCTGTGGCCGTTCTTTTGGTGGCGCGGGTGTCCGCAAACTAACACTGACCATGACTCGATGGAGTATTCCATGCTGGAAGACGTCGACCCCACGGAAACCCAGGAATGGCTGGATGCACTGGAATCGCTGTTGGAGCAGGAAGGGACAGAGCGCGCGCACTATCTGGTGGGCCGTCTGGCCGAGCGCGCCACCCGCGATGGCGTCGAACTGCCGTTTGCCGTGAACACCCCCTACCGCAATACAATTCCCCCTCTTCGCGAAGCAAGAATGCCTGGCGATCTCTTCATGGAGCGCCGGATTCGCTCGCTGATCCGCTGGAATGCCATCGCCATGGTGTTGCGGGCCAATCTGGGAGATGGGGATCTCGGCGGCCACCTGTCCACCTTCTCGTCCATCGCCACCCTCTATGACGTCGGGTTCAATTACTTCTTCCGCGCCGGTTCCGAGAAGCAGGAAGGGGATTTGATCTATTTCCAGGGGCACAGCTCGCCGGGCATCTACGCCCGCTCCTTTTTGGAGGGGCGGTTGACGGAAGAGCAGTTGGATAACTATCGACGCGAGGTGGATGGTGGCGGCTTGTCGTCTTACCCGCATCCCTGGCTGATGCCGGACTACTGGCAATTTCCCACCGTGTCCATGGGCTTGGGGCCAATACAGGCCATTTACCAGGCCCATGTGATGAAATATCTCCATAGCCGCGAGCTGCTGGACAGGGGCGATCGCCGGGTCTGGTGTTTTGTCGGTGATGGCGAGTGCGATGAGCCGGAGACGCTGGGTTCGATCTCCCTGGCGGGACGGGAAAAGCTCGATAATCTGGTATTCGTGGTGAATTGTAATCTACAGCGGCTGGATGGGCCGGTCCGCGGCAATGGCCAGATCATCCAGGAGCTGGAGGGC
>CAYXVO010000377.1:0-3474 GCA_964467875.1 uncultured Pseudomonadales bacterium
CGGCAATGTCCTGCTAATTCATTGTTAAAGCACAACTTCTAATAAATAGACGACTCGTCTGGAGTATGGCACGTGGTTTGCTGCTATTGATACAGATGGTTTGTGGTGACGGATATTTGACATGGCGAGTGAAGCACAGAAGGGTAACGGCGCAACCAGCAAGCAGACGATGATCATGCTGGTCGGGGGCGTTGCTTTGGTGGCAGTCCTGCTGTCGGTGGGTGTGACCTGGTTTCTGATGTCGGGCAATGACAACCCGACGTCTGCCGAGGCGACGGCCAGTGCCGGCCTTGAGGTGGCGCCACGGGCGCTGTATGTGGAATTACCACCGGCGTTCATCGTGACCTACAGCCATCTCGACCGGCAGCGTTACATGCAGGTATTTGTCACTGCCTTGACGCGCCAGCCGAAGACAGTTGAGCTAATCGAGCTCCATTTGCCCTTGCTCAGGCACCAACTCAACCTGTTGTTTGGCGATCAGCCTTATGATGGCTTGCAGACGGATGAAGGGCGAGAGGCCCTGCGGGAAAAGGCAAAAGCGCTGATCAATCAGATGCTGGAAAAAGAAGCACCGGGCACGGCGATCGAGCAGGTGCTGTTTACTAACTTCGTCATGCAGTAGGTCGGTCATGCAGGACTTATTATCCCAAGACGAGATTGACGCGCTTCTCCATGGCGTCGATGACGGCGATATCGATACGGACGACGATGTTGATTATTCTGGCGTTAGAAGTTACGACCTAACCAGTCAGGACCGGATTGTCCGGGGGCGCATGCCGACCCTGGAGATGATCAACGAACGGTTTGCTCGTTACACCCGTATCAGCCTGTTCAATTTGCTGCGGCGCAATGCGGACGTCGCGTCGGGCGGCATCCAGATCCTCAAGTTTGGCGAATACATTCACACATTGTACGTGCCAACCAGTCTGAATCTGGTGAAGTTGCGCCCGTTACGCGGCACCAGCCTGTTCATTCTGGACGCCAGGCTGGTATTCAAGCTGGTGGACAATTTTTTCGGCGGTGACGGACGCCACGCCAAGATCGAAGGGCGGGAGTTCACGCCGACAGAAATCCGTATCGTGCAGATGGTATTGGAACAGGTTTTCCTGGACATGAAGGAAGCGTGGAACGCCATCATGAAAGTTGATTTCGAGTACATCAACTCCGAAGTCAACCCGGCCATGGCCAACATCGTCAGTCCCAGTGAAGTGGTTGTGGTGAGTACCTTCCACATCGAGCTGGACGGCGGCGGTGGTGACCTGCACGTCGCATTGCCTTATTCCATGATTGAACCGATTCGCGAAGTCCTGGACGCTGGCGTTCAGAGCGACGTGGACGACGTGGACGAGCGTTGGATCAACGCGATGCAGCAGGACATCATGGATGCTCGTGTACCCATTAATGCCACCGTGGTCGAGCGTAAGATTTCCTTGCGCGAAGTCGCCAAGTTCAAGCCGGGCGATGTGATCCCGATGGAGATGCCGGACACGGTGACGTTGAAGGCGAATGGTATACCCATTTATCGAACCAAGCTGGGTTCCAGTAACGGTAACCTGGCATTAAAAATAGTCGAGCGCGTAAAGCGACCCGGATCCACATCGGGTAAGGAGTCAGAATGGCTGAAAACGAACGCCCAGAAGACGAAATGAATACCGGAGCTGAGCATAATGCCGGTGGTGATCCATTGGCGGATGAGTGGGCCGCTGCCCTGCAGGAGCAGGATACCGACAGCGTCGGCGATGAATGGGCCGCAGCGCTCGCGGAGGCGGAGGCGGCCGAGAAGCAGAATAGTACACCCGAGACAAAGGCCTCTATGCAGCAAGCCAAGGTAAAAGCCGCGCCACTGGAAACATTCGATGAGGACGAGGCGGCAGCGTCGGTGCCACCTGATCTGGATGTGATTCTGGATATTCCGGTGACCATTTCCATGGAAGTCGGTGCCACCCAAATCGCCATTCGCAATCTGCTGCAGCTTAATCAGGGCTCCGTCATCGAGCTGGACCGGCTGGCGGGCGAACCGCTGGACGTGCTGGTCAATGGCACCCTGATCGCCCATGGCGAGGTGGTGATGGTCAACGAGAAGTTCGGCATCCGTCTGACGGATGTGGTGAGTCCTTCGGAACGTATCAAGAAGCTGCGCTGATGACTGAGGTTTCGCATCGCGTTTCCCGGCGTTGTCCGGCCTGGATTCTGGGGCTGTCACTGATCCTGACACCGTTTTGTGGCTGGGCCGACACACCGGCTCAGGCTCCGCGGGCTGCTGATTCGCCCGCGGCCGTCGCGCCGGAATCAAAGGTCGACACCGCGCGACAGGTATCTGGCGCAGTGGCATCGAAAGAAGCACCGGAAGAGGTCTCACCGTCGGCACCGAACGAGGCCTCGCAGTCGGCCCCGCAAGAGGCCGCCATGCCAGCGCAGCAGGAATCAATCGCGATCACCCGTGCTCCGGCGTCAACCACGCTCGGCTCCGGTCAGCCCCAACTGGGCAGTGGCTCGACCCTGCTCAGTGTTATGCTGGCCTTGGCCGCGGTGGTGGTCATGATTCTGGCGACAGCCTGGTTCATCAAGCGCTTCACCGGGCTCAGCGCTCTCAATAATCGGCAAATAAAGGTTCTGGCAACCCTGTCGGTGGGCGCGCGGGAGCGGGTAGTTTTGGTGGAGGTGGGGCAACAGCAGCTATTGCTGGGGGTGACACCACAGCAGATCAATACATTGCATGAGTTCAAAGAGCCGGTGGTAATCCCCAACAAACCGGGTGCGACCGACTTTGCTCAACGTCTACAGGCTGTTTTGAGCAAGGGTAATCAGCAATGACTTTGCAGCGCATGGTGCCGCTATTTTTGCTGTTGCTTGCGAGCCTGGGTTGGAGCCAGGGGGCGTGGGCCGATCCACCCGGCATCCCGGCGTTTCAGGTGACCACCAATCCGGATGGTACGGAAGAATATTCCGTCACCCTACAGATTCTTGGGCTGATGACGGCGCTGACCTTCATTCCAGCTTTTCTGATGATGGCGACCTGTTTCACCCGCATCATCATTGTGTTCTCGATTCTGCGCCAGGCCATTGGCCTGCAGCAGGCACCGTCGAACCAGATCCTGATCGGGATCGCCCTGTTTCTTACGTTTTTCATCATGGCACCGGTTTTCAACCAGGTGAATGAGCAAGCCCTGCAGCCCTATCTGACGGAGCAGATCGGCCCCCTGGAGGCAGTAGAGCGGGCCAGTGGGCCCGTGCGCGAGTTCATGCTGGCCCAGACCCGCGAGGATGATTTGGGGTTGTTCGTCCGGTTGGCGGGGGATCAGCGCTATGACTCACCCGAACAAGTACCGTTCACGGTGCTGATGCCCGCGTTTGTGACCAGCGAGTTGAAAACGGCATTTCAGATCGGCTTTTTGTTGTTCATCCCATTTCTCATCATTGACCTGGTGGTCGCGAGTGTTCTGATGGCCATGGGTATGATGATGCTGTCACCCA
>CAYXVO010000378.1:0-3469 GCA_964467875.1 uncultured Pseudomonadales bacterium
AGTTGGGCGCCGTGGGGGAGATGATGATCATCGCTACGGCCAATGGGAGCAGGCGATCAAGCCCAATACCCGTGTGCTGTTTCTGGAAACTCCCTCCAACCCGCTCTGTGAGGTTGCGGATATCGAGCGGCTGTCGGCGCTAGCTCATCGTCATGGCAGCCTTCTGGTCGTCGATAACTGCTTTTGTACGCCCATTCTGCAGCGTCCACTGTTATTAGGCGCGGATATTGTGATTCATTCCGCGACCAAGTATCTGGACGGTCAGGGCCGTTGTGTTGGCGGCGTGGTTGCTGGCCCTAATGCGTTGATGGAGGAGGTTTTCGGCTTCCTGCGTTCTGGTGGCCCGACCATGAGTGCGTTTAATGCCTGGGTGTTTCTCAAAGGGCTGGAAACTCTCGGTGTGCGGATGCGGGCCCATTGTGATAATGCCTTGCAGATCGCCACCTGGCTTGAGGCGCAGCCTCAGGTCGAGCAGGTCTTCTATTGCGGACTACCGTCGCACCCCGATTTTGAACTGGTCCAGCGCCAGCAGAAGGGTGGGGGAGGCGTTCTGTCGTTTCGGGTACGTGGGGGCAAGGAAGAGGCGTGGCGCTTTATCAATGGCACACGGCTTATTTCCATCACCGCAAATCTTGGGGACGCCAAGTCCACCATCACCCACCCGGCCACCACTACCCACGGCCGGGTTGCCGTTGAAGAACGGCGTCGTGCCGGCATCACCGATAACCTGATTCGCCTATCGGTGGGTCTGGAAGCGGTCAGTGATATCTTGGCCGACCTGGAGCATGGGTTGAAGGCCATCTGACTTCACCGCGGTCCCAGCCAGATTTCCGGCTGAATCATCGGGTTATGGTCTATAGTTAGTGCAGCGTCTTATCTCGGCATTCGCTGCTAGATCCGGCACGGATGCCTGTGCTAGGGTCCTTGTCAGTTCTTATTGTTGGTTGTGAACCCGATCGGCTATGAGTTTGGTCGGCCATGGCTTGCGTGGATTCAAGGATTGATAGGATCCAAAAGGGCGCTAAGGTTCGAATCCGCCGTTTCGGATTCTATTGAGTGATCCTGGCGGTTCATGTCGCCAGCTAACTGATACAAAACGGTATTCATGTCGAAGCAACAAACAATTTCCCGCCAGAAGAGTTTTCAGGACTACCTGGCTCAGGGCGTGCGGGAAGCCGCCTTGATTCTCCTCATGGCGCTGAGCATCTTTCTGCTGATGGCGTTGGTGTCTTATCAATCAACGGATCCCGGCTGGACCAGCACCGGCTATACCAGCACCGTAGAAAACTATGGCGGCAGAGCAGGCGCTTGGTTTGCCGATGTGCTGATCTATTTTCTGGGCTACGTTGCCTATCTTTTCCCCGTTCTGTTTGCTTATCGCGCCTGGAGCATGTTCTGGCATCGCAATGATCAGGCGCCATTGCAGTGGCCGCTGGTCGCATTGCGCCTGTTTGGCCTGATTCTCACGGTCACCAGCGCAACCGCGCTGCTCGCTCTGTATTCCGTCGCGGGACTGAGCAGTGAGTCTGGTGGAATTCTTGGGCGGGAGTTGGCCGACCGTTCCATGCACGCATTTAACCTGCGCGGCAGTACCCTGATCTGGGTATCTTCCTTCCTGATCGGTATCACCGTCTTGACGGGCTTATCCTGGGTCAAGCTGATGGACTTTCTTGGCGCGTCGACCCTGACGTTGCTGAAACGTTTCGGCATGGCAACCTGGGCCATGAAGGACCGCTTCGGGGCCGGGGATAACAAACGCTCTGAGCCAAAATTGGCGAGTCACGCCGGCGCGAACGTACGCAGCACCCCGTCTACCACACAGGACGCGGCGGTTCCCATGCTACGGGAACGGGTGGAGAGCAAGCGCCCAGGGTTGTTCAAGCGCCTGTTTCGACGCAATGCCGAGGTGTCCGCAAGCAATGCACCGGCACTGCCAAAGCCCGAGAAGAAGCGCAGCGAACCCCGCGTCAAGCAGGAACCGGTCATGGCGGAGACGGTGGACCTTCCGTTTGAGGCCGAGCCCGAAAAGAAATTGCGTATTCTGCCATTCCAGAAAAAAGCCACGGTGAGTAAGCGGACGGTCGCGGAAAAGCAGTCATCTCTGTTTGATGGCGGCGACGGCCCGGTGCCGTCGTTAATGTTGCTGGACGCGCCAGAGGAGAACAAACGCCCGGGGTATTCGAAAGAAGCGCTGGAAGAACTGTCCAGGCTGCTCGAGACCAAGCTGGCGGACTTCGGTGTCGAGGTCGAGGTGGTGGAGGTCAACCCAGGCCCAGTGATCACCCGTTTTGAGATTCGACCGGCAGCCGGTGTCAAAGTGAGTCGCATCAGTAACCTGGCGAAGGATTTGGCGCGCTCTCTGGCGGTGGTCAGTGTGCGGGTGGTGGAGGTTATTGCCGGCAAATCAGTGGTTGGGATCGAGATTCCCAATGAACATCGACAGATCGTGCGTTTGCGTGAAGTGCTGATGTCCAAGGAGTACGGTGACACGGGGAATCCCCTGACACTGGCCCTGGGCAATGACATTGGCGGTAATCCGGTGGTGGCGAATCTGGCCAAGATGCCGCACCTGCTGGTGGCGGGTACCACGGGCTCCGGTAAGTCGGTGGGCGTTAACGCCATGCTGCTGAGCCTGTTGTTTAAGGCCACGCCGGAAGAAGTTCGCCTGATCATGATCGACCCGAAAATGCTGGAATTGTCCGTATACGAAGGCATTCCCCATTTGCTGGCACCGGTCGTGACCGACATGAAAGAGGCCGCGAACGCGTTGCGCTGGTCGGTGGCGGAGATGGAGCGCCGATACCGTCTCATGGCGGCCATGGGCGTGCGTAACATCATTGGTTACAACCGTAAGATCAAGGACGCACGCGAGGCGGGGGAGCCGATCAAGGATCCGTTCTGGAAGCCTCAGGACAGCTTTGAGCAGGAACATCCTGAACTGGAGACGCTGCCGTACATCGTGGTGGTGATCGACGAGTTTGCCGACATGATGATGATTGTCGGCAAGAAGGTTGAAGAGTTGATCGCCCGGATTGCACAAAAGGCACGGGCTGCGGGCATTCACCTGATTCTGGCGACTCAGCGCCCGTCGGTGGATGTGATCACTGGCTTGATCAAGGCTAATATTCCAACCCGGATTGCATTCCAGGTCTCCTCGAAAATCGATTCCCGCACGATTCTGGATCAGGGTGGCGCGGAGCAGTTGTTGGGCCATGGTGACATGCTGTACATGCCGCCGGGGACCGGGCTGCCGGTTCGGGTGCACGGCGCCTTTGTCGACGACCCCGAAGTGCACCGGGTTGTGGAGGAATGGAAGAAGCGTGGGGAACCGGACTACATCGACGATGTCCTAGAAGGGGGCAGCGACGGCGACGCCGGCGGCTTTGGTGGTGGCGGTGGTGGCGACGGCGGAGACGCCGAAGGTGACGCACTCTATGATCAGGCCGTGGCATTCGTGACCGACAGCCGG
>CAYXVO010000379.1:0-3463 GCA_964467875.1 uncultured Pseudomonadales bacterium
TTTGGAGCCGCTCAACAGGTAGCCGCCGTCCACTTTCTTGGCGCGGGTTTCCATGTGGCTGGGGTCGGAGCCGTGGTTGGGTTCGGTCAGGCCGAAGCAGCCCACGTATTCACCGGATGCCAGCTTGGGCAGGATCCGCTGTTTCAGGGGTTCCTGGCCGTAGGCGTGAATGGGAAACATGACCAAGGAAGACTGCACGCTCAGCGCCGAGCGGTAGGCGGAATCCACCCGCTCCACTTCGCGGGCGATCAGGCCGTAGCACACGTAGTTCAGGCCAGGGCCACCGTATTCCTCGGGCAGGGTCGCGCCCAGCATGCCCAGTTCGCCCATGGCGGGGAACAGATCACGGTTGAATTTCTCGTTGCGGTTGGCGTCGCGGATGCCGGGCATCAGGCGATCGTCGCAGAAGGCGCGAATGCTGTCTCGCACCTGCCGCTCGGTTTCGTCAAGTTGTTGTTCCAGAAGGAGCAAGTCAGTCCAGGGGGCAGTAGCCATTGATATTCTCCTGAGTAAAGTCTGTTCAAGTTAATCTGCAGTGAATGTTCAACTAATAAGGATCAGCGGGGCAGGCGTTCGATGACCGCCGCAATGCCCTGGCCGACGCCAATGCACATGGTGACCAGCGCGTAACGGCCACCAGTGCGCTCAAGCTGGCGCAGGGCGGTCAGGGTGATCCGCGCGCCGGACGCGCCCAGCGGGTGACCCACGGCGATGGCGCCACCGTTCGGGTTCAGGCGCGAATCCGTGGGGTCGAGGCCCATCTGGGTGGTGCAGCCGAGAATCTGGGCGGCAAAGGCTTCGTTGATCTCGATCACGTCCAGATCCTTCAGGGTCAGGCCGGCGCGTTCCAGCGCCTTGGCGCTGGCCGGTACCGGGCCCAGGCCCATGACGCGGGGCGCAACCCCGGCAATGGCCGCGGCGACAATGCGTGCACGCGGCTTGATGCCGAACTTCTCGCCGATGCTGGCCGAGCCCACCAGCAGGGCACCGGCGCCATCGTTGATGCCGGATGCGTTGCCGGCGGTTACCACGCCATCGGCAAACAGCGGTCTGAGACCGGCCAGCACCTCATAGGTGGAGTCGGCCCGGGGATGTTCGTCGGCGGCAACGATCACCGGTGGCTTTTTGCGTCCTTGCGGGACGTCGATCGCCAGAATCTCCTCGTCGAAGAAGCCGTTCAGACGGGCTGCTTCATAACGGGCCTGGCTTTGCGCCGCGTAACGGTCCACCGCCTCGCGTGACAAATTCAGCTCTGCCGCCACGTTATCCGCGGTTTCCGGCATGGTGTCGGCGCCAAATTCTGATTCAATGCGCGGATTGGGGAAGCGGGCACCGATGGTGCTGTCGAAGGCGTTGAACTGGCGGCTGAAGGGCGACTCGCTCTTGGCGATCACAAATGGCGCACGGCTCATGCTTTCCACGCCGCCGGCCACAAACAGCTCGCCTTCATTGCAGTGAATGGCCCGCGCCGCGTCGATGATGGCGGCAAGGCCTGAGCCACAAAGGCGGTTGACGGTCTGGCCACCGGTGGTGATGGGCAGGCCAGCCAGCAGTCCCGCATGGCGGGCGACGTTGCGGGCATCTTCGCCGGCCTGATTGGTACAGCCCGCGATCACATCTTCATAGGCGTCCAGGGCAAACGGGTTACGCTGGATCAAGGTCCGGATAACCTCACTCAGCAGGTCATCGGGACGCACCTTGGCCAGGCCGCCGGCATGGCGTCCGAAGGGGGATCTGAGGCCGTCGTAGATAAATGCGTTCATGTAAACCTCGTCACAGCACGTGAAAGTCCCGTAAAGGAACCAGTGTCGATATTGGAATGCTTGCTAAAATGATAGTACAGTTTCGTTCAGCGAAATATAGTTTTATATTTGACGAACGTAAAGGGTCGCTTGATTGAAAGCAAGCGGTTGTTGCTGTCCTTGACCGGCTCCGGGATGTCCTTGCCCTATGAAACGACTTTGGCTGCCCTTGGGCGTACTCTGTGAGCTGCTTGCGATTGCCACCGGCTGGGCGGAGCTGAGCTACCTGGCCTGCGGCCTGTTTCTGATTTATTTCACGCTCGCCTTCTCCAGTCTGGAGGGCTATGCCCGCCTGCTGGCGGTGGCAACGGTGCTAACCCTGCTGGGTGTGACTCTCTCAGGTGCGATGACCACGGAGCGGCTGGCCAATGCGGCGGAAGCGGCTGCCTTCTATGCTTCGTTTCTGGCCAGTTTGGGGCTGATGAACTGCCTGGTGCGGCGCCTGGAAGTCCTGCGGCGCATTCACGATCTGCTGCTGGGCGGCCGTTCCGAGCTGCTATATCCCAAGTACGTGCTGACCAGTTGCGGCGTCTCCTCGGTGCTGAATTTCGGGGTGATGCACGTGCTGTGTGGCAGTCTGTCCGAAACCCTGGATCAGCGTGGAATTCAGGGCGCGGCCCGGGTCAACTGGGTGCGCAGCCTGCTGATTGCCACCCTGCGCGGTTTCGTCCTGGTGCCATTGATCGCGCCGACCAGTATCGCGCTGGCGATCCTGGCGCGGGAGGTGCCGGAGCTGTCCTGGAGCGCGTTGCTGCCTTATACCGCCTGCGCGGCGGTGCTGTTCATGATCGCCGGCTCCTTGCTGGAGCGGCATCGGTTCCGGTCGATCAGCAGCCAACGGGTGCCGCTGAACGGCATTCCCGAGGGAACCGGCACCCTGGTCGTCTTCGTCGGCCTGTTGCTGGCGGGCATGAGCCTGCTGGTGGGGCTGACGGAGCTGAATGTGTCCCGCGCGGCGATCCTGCTGGTGCCGACCATGACCCTCATCTATTTACTGTTTCGCGAGCGCAAGCCACAGGCGTTGCTGCGGGAAGTGGCCAACAACATGATCGGCCAGCGCAATGAGATGAGCATCTTTGCCAGCTCCGCCGCGCTCGGAGGCATCATGGCCTCCCTGGTGCCGACGGATTTGATCTCGCCCGAGCTGCTGACGCCCCAGTGGGAATTCGCGGTGGCGACCGCTGGCTTGTTGCTGCTGCCGCTGGGCGCGGCGATTGGGATTGCGCCCATAGCGGTGATGAGTTTCCTGGCCGGCGTGCTGGCTCAGCTGCAGACCATGGGGCTGTCGCCGTTAACCACCGGCGTGGGCCTTGCCATTGGCTTTTCCCTGGCCATGATGCTGTCGCCGTTCGGCCCCTCGGTAATGATCCTGTCGCGCATGGGCCAGGTGTCCAAGTACATCGTGGCGTTTCGCTGGAATGGGTTGTTTACGCTGGCGTCCCTGCCGCTGATGTTGGGGTTGTTGGCGTATTTGACGTGGTAAGGGTTGCTTATTACTTGGGAAGGGTTTTATTAAAAGGGGCTAGTTAATAGCCCCTGCCCATATCCACAACTCCCGAGATCGCCTCCCCAGCCTCCACTCCCCCGATCATGCCGGAGATCTGCGCCAGCATGACATCGCGCAGGGAGCGGGCCGAAACCACGGGGTTGATAGCGATCTG
>CAYXVO010000380.1:0-3454 GCA_964467875.1 uncultured Pseudomonadales bacterium
CTCTCCCCTCGCGGGAGAGGGCTAGGGAGAGGGGGTAGCGGCGCAGCCGCTTGAAACACGGAGTATGCATGCTTCACCCTCTCCTCAACCCTCTCCCGTCAAGGTAGAGGGAGCAAAAACAGTAGCTTGAAAGCTGTTTGCACGGCTTGAAAGCTGGTTGTACGGATTTGAGCTAGAGGAGATGCTCATGAGATGGTTGCCGCAACTGGTCCAGCAAGGCGGCGAGCGATTGGTGGGGGTTATGCGTCGCCTTGGCCCCTATTACCGGGACACCTTCGATCGTTGGCTGCGACCGCCATTGGAGGCAGCCACTCAGATGCTGATCCGACTGCGGCTCAAGGACGAGGGGTTGGCACTGGCAGAGGAGCGGGTGCTGGATGACGAATCCGAGATTACCCACCGTATCACCGAGACCATGAACCGCTTTCTGGTGAAGGAATATCACAACACCGGCAAGATCGCCGAACGGGCGGGGAACACCAAGACCTATGGTGTGGTGCGTGCCACCTTCGTGGTGAATGAAGACCTGCCGGAGTCGCTACGGGTAGGGCTGTTTCGCGAGCCGCGCAGTTATCCCGCCTATGTGCGCTTGGGCGGACCGGGGCCCCGGGTGGTGGCGGATGTGGACGACAACGGCATTCTCAGCATCGGCGTGAAGCTCATGGATGTGCCGGGGCCAAAGCTGATCGACGACGAACGGCATACCCAGGATTTTCTCGGCATCAGTTCACCGACCTTCACCACACCGGATATCTACGAAAACATCAAACTGCAGCGGGAAGTGGGACGGGGCACGCCCGCCTGGTATTTTCTCAACCCCCTGGACTCCCATTACCTCGACATGATGATGCAGGGCCTGTATGCCCGTGCCCATGCCAACCCGTTGGAGCTGACCTATCACAGCTGCGTGCCGTATATGTTCGGCACGGGGCGGGCCATCAAGTACGCCATCAAGCCGCGCCTGGCACGTAGATCCAAGGTGGGCCATCTGACCTATGACTATCTGCGTGAAGCCATGGCCGCCACCCTGAGCCAGCAGGGCTGGGTGTTCGATTTCCTGATTCAGTTGCAGACCAATCCCGTCACCATGCCCATCGAGAATGCGACGGTGGTTTGGTCGCAGCGCGTCTCACCCATGATTTCGGTGGCGACGCTGGAGATTGCGCCCCAGACCTTTGATAGTCCATCGCAACTGGCGTTCGCCCGCAACCTGTCCTTCAACCCCTGGCACTCCCTGGCGGAGCATCGGCCTTTGGGTAATCAAAATCGGGCGCGCAAGGAGATCTATCTGAGCACGTCCAACATGCGGCGCAGCATCAATGGCGAACGGCATATCGAGCCGACGGGGGAGGAACGTTTTGACGAGAAAGCGGGATCTGTGACGGGTGCGGTACGGCAAAAATCCGGAAGCGAGAAGGGGGGGCGTCAGGCAGAAAGCGGTGAAAGTTAACCGGAAAGGCAGGTACGAAAAAGGGGCAGTTTAACTGCCCCTTTTCGGTACGGCTACAGCTCCAGGTGAGCTGTATTCGTCAAGTCGGTCTTACAGCGCAGTTACGCTGTCAGCCTGCGGGCCTTTTTGGCCTTGTGAGTAAGTGAACTCAACGCGCTGACCTTCAACCAGAGTCTTGAAGCCAGAACCGCTGATCGCACTGTAGTGTACGAACACGTCTGGGCCAGAGTCTTGGGTGATGAAGCCAAAACCTTTGGATTCGTTGAAGAACTTGACGGTACCAGTAGAAGTCTTAGACATAACCTAATCCTGTTTTCAAAATAATAAATGCCTTTCGGCGATAGCAGAAAAATCAGAAAGTTTATTCACGAACAGGACGAGGCACTACTTAGAGGATACGTCTTTTTCGATGAGCTGAGCTTAACTGAATTTATCTAACTGAGCTTACTATACTCTTTCCAAATGGAATTTCCATACCTATTTTTGCCCCTAAATAGCAATCCAGCGCCCTTTCTAGAGGTTGTTTCAGTTACTTTTTGCTGCCCATGGCGGAATCTGTGAGTGCAAGTCTAACAGCATGATAATATTATGTTAATCATCCGGATTGTTGTCGCTACAGGCGAATCGCTGAGGGCATCGGCGCCAAAGGTGTTATGACCTTTATAAGTCGACACCTATAAGTCGACACCGGATGCCTCGGCGGCCAAGTGTTGGCTAATGGATCAGATCAGGCCTTCCGCCTGCATGGCTTCCCGTACGGCGGGGCGTTCGGCAACCCGAGCGAGAAAGGCTTGTAGTTCGCCGTAGCCGGAGAAGTCGAGATTGACGAACCGGGACCAGTTGGCAACGGTAAACAGATAGGCATCGGCGGCGGTGAACTGATCGCCAGTCAGGTATTGCTTGCCGCGCAGCTGCTCCGACACCCAGGCAAATTTCCTGTGCAGCAGTTCGGTGAACATGGTTTTGACCGCTTCAGGGGCGTTCGGATTGAACAGGGGGCTGAAGGACTTGTGGAGTTCAGATGTAATGTAGTTCTGCCACTCCATCACCCGGTAACGGGCCAGGCTTCCGGCGGCAGGCATGAGATCTTCCCGTCCGGCCTGGTCGCAAATGTATTGCGCAATGACCGGCCCTTCGCTGAGGGTTTCGCCATTCTCCAACAGCAACAGAGGTACGGAGCCTCGCGGGTTGATGCTGTAATAGTCCAGGCCATGTTCGGTTTGGTGGGTTTTGGTATTCACCCGCTCCAGGGAAAAAGGCTGTTGTGTTTCCCGTAACAGGATATGGGGTACCAAAGAGCATGCGCCGGGAGAAAAATAGAGCTTCATAGCGGAGTCCTTTGCAAATGACAGGTTTGGTCGAGCAGGGTTCGTGCGCGACTGGTTTTGTGATAACGAGAGCGTAAATGGCAACATCTCTTGGTGCAAGGGGAGCCGGTTAAGGGGCTGGCAGAGGTGCAACCACGTGTACAGGTGATTTGGGCTGCGCTCCAGTCATCATCATGATCAATGATGGATGCGCACTTTTAATAGTCGACAAGATTTGTTGTGATGGCCAGGCGCCGTTGTGATGAACAAGGCACGTTGTGACAGATGAGAAGCGGGGGTGACTATGAGGGTAGGGCGTCTGGCGATTGCAGTGGTGGGAAGTGTGGTGGCGTGGCAACTGCCGGAACAGCCGGAAGTCCAGGCTGGCCTTGCACTGTTTGTGCTGGTGGGTTTGTTGTGGCTGACTGAGGCCATTTCCCTGACGTTCGCCGCGCTTATGGTGCCGGTTCTGGGCGTGTTCTTTGGGCTGACCGATGTCAAAGGCGGCCTGGTCAGCTTCGCCAATCCCATCATCTTTCTGTTTTTGGGAGGCTTTGCCCTGGCGGCAGCCTTGGCTCGACACGGTATCGATCGATGGCTGGCACAGCAGTTACTGGCGCTTTCGCGCGGTAGCGCGCTGCCGGCAGCCTTTATGCTGGCACTGGCCACCGCCGTGCTTTCCATGTGGATCAGCAAC
>CAYXVO010000381.1:0-3442 GCA_964467875.1 uncultured Pseudomonadales bacterium
TCGGTCAGCGTCTTGCTCGGGGTCTGTTTGGTGGCGGTGGGGGCGTCGTTGCCCGCGCTCACGGCAACCGTCGAGGCAAGGTATGGCATTGTATGATTGTTGTTGTTGCCGTTATCGGTCAGTCCGGTAATGGTCACGACTCGATTGCTGGTAGTTGGGCTTTCGCTGGTATTGCGATAGGTCATGCCGTTGATCAGCGTACCCATCTGCGTATCGCTGCGGCTCATGCCGACAAGCGTCACGGTTGCAGTGCCGCTCTCCACGCTGACGCTGTAACTTCCGATGCCGATAGCCGTGCCACTGTTGCCGTTGATGAGCGCCACGTCGGTGCCGCCAATGGACAGGATTTCGTCGCTGCCGTTACTGACGTTGCTGACAGTAAGGGTCATGCCGCTGAAAGTCTGGCCACCGTCGTTGGTGGCGACGGTGACGTCGCGGAACAGGTCGACGGCGCTGCCATTTTCGGTAAAGGCGGGGTTGGTCCCGGCGGCGACCAGGGAGGGCGGGTTCTGACTCGGCGCCAAGCCGAAATCGGAGGCATTACCGGATAGATAGCCGATATTCCGCAGGTCATTGTCTTCCATGACCAGCATCAACTGGTTATGGGCATCGTCAAACGCAAAAACTAATTCCCCGAGGCTTTCATAGGGTGGAGCAATCTCGGTACCCTCGACCCAACCGTTGCCTAAATCTGCCATGAACTTGACATAACTTGCGCTCCAGTCTGGCGTCCAGGCATTCAGTAATACATATTTGTCGTTACCTACCAGTTCCATGCCGGTTACCGATAGGTCCCGGTCGGTAGCCGATAGAAGCGTTTGCCGAGACCAGACGCCCGACTCGTTGGTGTGCAGATAGACGGTGCTGGACAGAAAGTTCGTTTCGTTATCGTAGAGACTTAAGGAATAGCCGATCGAGCTATGACCGAAGACGTCAGTGACGGGGGCGCTATAGTAATAGCTCTTACCCTCGCTCACAGCGTCAATGATTTTTACGGACGCAGCCCAGGAACCCGCAGCAGCTGACTTCGACGTGTAATACAGGTTGCCATAGTAGTCATTCTGACCATCTTCCTTAACGTAGAAGACATGCAGGTTATCCGAGCCGTCGATATTAATGACTGCATCGTGAAGTTCATCAATGCCAGTTCTTGGAACCGTCTCAATTGTGGTTACTGCCCAAGAACCGCCTCGATTCGTAGCAAAACGGAGATATTCGGTGTTGGCATCCACATCGCTGTATTCATACACCAGATAAGCTTTGCCTGTGGAGTCGACCGCAAGACTGGGATCGTCAATATTGCGCCCACCATTTGGATGGGAGTGCTCTTCAACGGTGGCAAATGTCCAGGACGCACCGTTAAAGACCCCGTAGGAGACTCCCCTGGTGCTGTTCACACCGCTACCGTCGTAATGCCTATAAGCTAGATGGAGACTTCCATAGTCGTCGACAACCAAATCCAGATCATCGGAAAATCCAGTATCGTTAGTGGCTGCGGTCGTGACTGTGGTATAGGCGTTCCAAGACGAACCGTCCCATTGATTGATCGTAATCTGCGTGGAGCTCTGCTTGAAAGCCAGATATAAATTGCCATTGGCATCTTTCGCCAGACTGTTCCAAGCCCAGGTATTCTGCGCGTAGGTATAGATGTTCCCGGAGCTAATCGCCAGCGTGTACTGGTAACTGTCCAAATTACCCTGTGCATTCAGGTCCGCCTCAATGGCGCCGCCGGTCTCGAACTCAAGCTGCCAATTACCTTGATTCCCCCAACGACCAGTTTCGTCAGTGGATGCCGCGACATCCGCGCCAGTAATCCCTGCCAATTTCTGCAAGAACACCTGCCCATCCACGGAAGCCGCCACATTGCACCCATAGAACAGCATATCGCCGTCAGAGTTCAGTGTGCGGCCGACAGCTTCCAGCGAAGCTGCGTAGGCATCTAGGTTATCCAGGTTTAAGGCAGAGGTTCCAAGGAACACAACCCCTTCCTCACCATGGGATATTACGTGAATGGCATCAATTCCATGGCGCCCCTCCAGATAACTTGCCATTTGGGAGAAACCGTCTTGATCGGCACTGAGAACAATCACCTCATACGCTGACCCGACTGCGTCAACAATGGATTGATAGTCTTTGACCTTGGCATCGATGAAGACAATCTCACTCCGGGACTGACGATCCACCGGCGCCACCGCCAACTCCGCAAGCGCCTGCGCCGCATCCTGCGCGGAATCGTCCGCTGCCGTCTGCGCCTGTTCAGCCTGCACCGCCGAATCCTGCGCCGCCTGGTCCGCCGCCACTTCGGTCGCGGTCGCCACCGCCGCCGCGTCTAGCAGGAAGCGGGATTCGAGAGCTATGGCGAGTGGGTTTTTCTGGAAGGCTTTCGGTGGAGTGGTTTTGGTTTTTGCAGAAGAAGAGGCGACAGGCTTTTTCCGGAACAACGACATATCCACTCCACAACGACAGATAAGGCAGTTTGACTGCCCGTTTTTGTACCCTGCGGCACAAACGGAAAACGAGCAAACAAGAAGGAAACTTAGTTAGGTTTAGCACAGCTCCTGAAGATTTACGCGCTACGCACAAGAAATTTCCAAGAGCTCATCGCCATGCCCACAAGCTATTTTTAGTTAACAAGCACTTACATTTCGGTGACCAAACAGGACAACGGACATCAGCCAGACTAGACTCCTCCCCAGTCAATGATCAGAGAGTCGCAATGCCCCAACTCACCCTCGAATTCCTCACCCGCCAGGCCACCCAGGAAGCCCCCGCACCCACCAACGGCCGGCAGCGCCAGCTCACGCTGCACCTGCTGCAACCGCACCTTGCAGCCCTTGAGGCAGACCTGCTGCGCCTGCGCGCGGAATACGATGCGGACGTTGCCAGGAAGGTCGACCCGGCTCTTGCGCGCTACCCCATCGGCTTCTGCCTGGAGATCTGCAAGGGTATGCTGGCATTGGTGCAACGGGAGCTGGCGGCACCGGCAACACCAGGCATTTGCGCCCTGCGCCAGTTCATTGCCGAAGGCGGCATTGCCAAACGAGTCTGGGGCGATTTGCGGGGCAGGTATTTTCAGAACGCCATCCAGTTGGGTGGCCTTTATGTGGACGTGGCCAACGACAGCGTCGACACCAGCAAACCCAAGGTGGAGATCCTGCCACTGCACCAGTCCGGATTCACGGCACTACAGGATTTTGACCAGTACGCCCGGCTGGCGGAGGTCTATTGGCAAGCCAAGGTCTACCCGAACCGCTATCTGCCGCAACTGGCGCCCCTGTTCCCCCTATTGCTGGTGTATCCAAACGGGCGGATTCAGCCTCATTCGGCGTACCAGACCATGCTGTACCAGAACCTGCTGAGCGATTTTGTGCTGGCGGAACGGGCGTTATTCGAGGGAGAGTGGCGGGATCAACGCCTGCCGGAGGCAGATCGCCTGCGTTTG
>CAYXVO010000382.1:0-3441 GCA_964467875.1 uncultured Pseudomonadales bacterium
CAACTGGAGCAGCAGGCCCGCTCGGCCATGTCGCCAGAAGGCTTTGCCTATATGGCCGGCGGCGCCGGACAGGAAAGCACTATGGATGCCAATCGCGCGGCACTGGACCGGTGGCGCATCCGCCAGCGCATGCTGCGAGACGTGTCGCGGCGGGATACCTCCATCAACCTGTTTGGTCGGAGGCTGCCGACGCCTTTTCTATTGGCGCCCATCGGCGTACTGGAAATGGCCCACGAACAGGCGGATCTGGCGGTTGCCCGGGCCGCCGCGACAGAAGAGGTGCCGATGATTTTCTCCAATCAGGCATCGGTGCCCATGGAGGCCTGCGCGGCGGTCATGGGGGAGGCACCGCGCTGGTTTCAGCTGTACTGGAGCCGATCCAACGACCTGGTGCGCAGCTTCGTCAGGCGCGCCGAGAACTGTGGTTGCAGCGCCATCGTGCTGACCCTGGACACCACGCTGCTGGGCTGGCGGCCGCGGGATCTGGACCTGGGGCATCTGCCGTTTCTGCGGGGGCGGGGGATTGCCCAGTACACCAGCGATCCGGTGTTTCGGGCCGAGCTCAATGAGCCCCAGGAGCCGCCGGCCGGTTCGGTGCCGCTGAACCTGTCTGCATTGAGGGCGGCGGCGGAAATGGCCTATCGGTATCCGGGGCCATCATTGATGAAAATTCTGTCGGGTGAACCACGCGCGGCGGTACAGCGCTTCACCGCCACGTATTCCCGGCCGTCACTCACCTGGAGTGATCTGGCATTGCTCCGGAGTCTGACTCGCCTGCCGTTGCTGCTCAAGGGCATTGTGCATCCCGATGATGCCCGGCTGGCCGTTGAGCATGGCATGGATGGCATCATCGTCTCCAATCATGGCGGACGCCAGGTCGATGGTGCCCTGGGGGCGGCGGATGCCTTGCCCGATGTCGTGGCCGCTGTGGCGGGACGCATTCCGGTACTGTTCGACAGTGGCATTCGCGGTGGCGCCGACGCCATCAAGGCGTTGGCGTTAGGGGCGACGGCGGTTTGTATCGGCCGCCCCTATGCCTACGGTTTGGCAGTGGCCGGCGAGCGCGGGGTGCGCGAGGTGATCCAGAACATGCGAGCGGATTTCGATATCACGCTGGGCCTCACCGGGCATGGATCGGTGGCGGAACTGGATCAGGCCTGTCTGGTGCGCCAGCCTTAACGTCTTAGCGGCCTTTCTACATGGAATATTCCGCGTCCAGGGACGGCACTGAGTTCGCCGAGCTTGCTGAGTTCGCCGAGGTGCCGTCCACGGCAATCTCCAGAATCCGGTAGGGGCGTTCCGGGTGCAATCGGCGCATCAGGGGCAACGCCACATTGAAGACCGGCTCGCCGCTGGTCAGCTGTCCCTCCGGACTGCCTTTGTGGGCATGGCCGTGAAACACGGCGCTGACCGGGTAGCGGGTGAGGGGTTCCTCCAGGCGGCTGCTGCCCAGGAAGGGGAAGATCTCCGCGGGTTCGCCCTGTACCGTCTGGGCGACGGGCGAGTAATGCAGCAGGGCGATACGTTGGGGCGTGCGCAAGCGGGCAAGGGCGGACTCGAGCTTGAGGGCTTCGTCCAGCGCGTGCTGCACGAACGCCTTCATGGGCGCTTCGCCCCAGGCGCCCAGGGTATGGCGGCCAAAACCACCGGCGAAACCCTTAATGCCGGCGAAACCGATGCCCAGCACCTCGCTGGCTTCACCATCGAGTACGTTGACTCCGGCTTCCTGCAGGATGTCTATCACCACCTGCGGGATGCCGCTTTCATAGTCGTGGTTGCCCAGCACGGCGAGCATGGGAACCCGCACGCCGTTGAGCTCCCGGGCGAGGATGTGAGCCTCCTCGGCCGTGCCGTAGTCGGTCAGGTCGCCACACAGCACCAGCACGTCGGCTTCGCCGGCCGCCTGCATGAACAGAGGCTGCAGGGTGCCCACTGAATTTTTGGTGCAGTGGGTGTCGCCGACGGCGGCGATGCGAATGGTTTTACTCGTCATAGCAAACTCCTGTGATTGCGGGGAGGCCGCCCTGGCGTTCTGCCAGCAAGGCAATGGGTCCGCGGTTTACACGGATGCGGGTTCTTCCTGTTCGCTGGGGAGACCGGTTTCGATGGCGGCGGTCCACTGCTGGACTTCCTGGTGATTCATATGACCATTGGCCACGCGGGCATCGGAATAGCCCCAGGCGAGGACATCGGTCAGGTACTGCTGGCGGGACAGGATGGTGCCCCGGCAGATTTTCTCGACCGGCGCGGCGCTGTCCTGCTCCTGCCGGAGTCGTTCCAGCAGGCCCTGCAGGACGGCTGCGGGAATGCGGTCGCGTTCGCTGGGGTAGATAAAGCCAAACAGGATGAGGTGGCTGAGCAACACTCGCCAATGAGCCTCGAAGCGGGTCAGCAGGCGCGTCCAATCCAGGTGCTCCGCGCGGCAATGCAGCACATGGGCCACGTCTGCGCCGTCATAGCGTTCCCGTTCCAGGATCAGCGCCTTCTGCCAGATCATTTCCTCCGGCGGCATGAGGAGAACCGGTACACCGAACACATCGGACTGCTCGGCGTGGGGGAACCAGCTGTCGTCGACCGGGCAGGCGCCGTTGCCGCTGCTGAAAATCACGTCCACGAAGTCATGGCCGCAGTGGGCCTTGCCGAGCCAATGGGAGAACGTCAGCTCGGTTTCGTAACCTGCCCTGGCCAGGACCTCCAGCGTACGTTGCGCGTCGCTGGGCCGTACGAAGATATCGAGATCTTTGGTGTGGCGCTCGATGCCGGTGTATTGGGCAAAGGCGTAGGCGCCGCCCAGCAGGAAGTCGAGCCTGGCGTCCTGCAGCAGGCGCAGGGTGTGGATGTAGAACTCCCGCGAGGCCGGATCGAGAACACCCTCTGCATGCACCGCTGTTGGCTTGAAATGATGAGCGTAGGTCACGGGGCTCTCCTTAACGGCACTGACAAGCAATAAGAAGGGTGAAGTCTGCTGCCGATGACGGGCTATCTGGGCCGGAGACCCGCGCTGGCGCAGGCCAACAGGTCGGACCTTCACCGTTATTCATCATTGTTATTGGCCGGCTTGTGCGAACAGCAAGCGCCAGAGGAGAACAAGCAGGCGGCGTGCCAAACTCAGCGGAGGGGGAAATAGCTGGTTTCGTGGGAGATGGAGCGGTTGGTGGACCAGAATTCGAGTCAGGAGGCGGTCGAAGTCTGCAGATTTTACCGAGGCTTGTAAAAGCTTCCTGACGGTTTGAGGTAAGGGTGGTTGGATGCCGACGCGGCGCTTTAAGCGGCTGCGCTGCCCCCTTTAAGCGACTGCGCCGCTAGCCTCTCACCCAGCGCTCTTCTGCAAGGGGAGAGGGAATCGATTGATAGATCGTCTGCTTGATCGCGGCCAGTCAGCTGCCAGGCGAGGGGCGAGGGGTGCCTAGGCCGAAACCGCAGTCACGTCGCTGTCTTGCG
>CAYXVO010000383.1:0-3421 GCA_964467875.1 uncultured Pseudomonadales bacterium
GAACTGATCGACCAAGGCGGTAGCGGTCTGTTTCCGGTCGAATGATCTGTTCCTGTCAAAGGCTTTATTTTCGGCCTGATGACCTGTTTTCGGCCAAATGATCCGGCCCCGGACGTTTAATCATCGCCCGGCAGGATAGTCTGTTCGGTATTGAATATGAGGGTCCCGCAGAGATCTCGTACAGGGAACTTTGCCTCGGGCCCTTTTTGCGTTCATGACCCTGTTGGACCCAGGTTGCGGGGAGGGTAAACCATTAAGAACATTTTCGTACAGGGCCCGTACCTCGGGTTCCAGATGCTGATAATCGCAGTGATTTCGCTGGCCCTGATCGTGGTCGATTACCGGCTTCCCTACCTTGATCCCGTGCGGCGGACCCTCAATACGGTGATTACGCCCATTCAGCGCTCGGTCGATCTTCCCTATGCCGTCGCCCACTGGGCCAGCAGTGCTTTTGCATCGCGCCAGGCTTTGCGGGAGGAGAACGAGGCCCTGAGGGCGCGGGTGCTGATCCTAGAGGCGCAAACCCTGAAACTCGCCTCGCTCAGTGCTGAGGTCAGCCGTCTGCGCGACTTGCTGAATGCATCCGGGGTGGTGGACGAATCGGTCGTCGTTGCGGAAATTATTGGCGTTGACCCGGACCCCTATGTCCACGAGGTCATCATCAACAAGGGAACGGTCTCCGGCGCGTTTGTCGGTCAGCCGGTGCTGGATTCCAAGGGCTTGTTGGGGCAGGTTATCGACACCAGCAAATACACGAGCCGGGTGCTGATGATTTCGGACAGTAGCCATGCGGTTCCGGTTCAGGTCAATCGCAATGGCATTCGTGCCATTGCCTTTGGCGGCGGCTCGCTGGATCTGCTGGAGTTGGTGGACGTTTCTGAAACCACTGACATTCAAGTGGGTGATCTGCTGGTCAGCTCTGGCCTGGGCGGCCGTTTTCCCGTGGGCTACCCGGTTGGTACCGTGGTGTCCCTGAGCCAGGAGCCTGGGCAGCCTTTCGTCAAGGTACGGGTCGAGCCCGCCGCCGAACTCAACCGCAGCCGTCATGTGTTGTTGGTGTTCAAGCGCGAGCTGAAGCCAGGAACGCAGTCGACGTCCGATCAATTCCCGGCGGCGCGATCGCCTGCGTCCTGAGTCGAAGGTTCTGTATGAATATCCTGCTGCTTCTCGTTAGTGTTCTGGTTGCCTTCCTGCTGAGTATTGTTGGGGTTCCTGAATTTCTTTTGCTCTGGCGTCCAGAATGGGCGGCGCTGGTGGTGTTCTATTGGGTGCTGGAGGCACCGGGCCGGATCGGGTTGGTGTTTGCCTGGAGTGTCGGCTTTTTGCTGGATATCCTCGAAGGCACGCTTATGGGCATGAATGCTCTGGCATTGGCATTGGTGGCGTACCTCATTTTGAGCATGCATCAGCGCATCAAGATGTTTCCGATCCTGCAACAGTCTTTCATTGTGTTTCTGATCGTTGGTATCAGCTTGATGCTGTGCCATTGGATCAAGAGCGTCACCGGCGTGCGTCCGGGAGATATGAGCTTTTTGCTGCCGGCGGTCTCCTCAGCGCTGATCTGGCCGCTGTTCTATGTCGTCATGCGGCGTCTGGACCGTTACTAGCAAACCCACCGACCGCAGGCCTGGTTGCCCCTTGGGACCAAGTCCGAATCCTGACCACTGGCGTAGGAGGGAGCCATGGCGATGAGCAGACAGTCACCGAACAGGCAGTCACCGAACAGGCCGTCACTGAACAAGCAGCCGCGACTGATGCTGGCCTCGGCATCGCCGCGCCGCGCTGAACTCCTGCGCCAGATCGGCGTTGAGTTCTCGATTAACCCGGTGGATCTTGATGAACGTGTGGAGCCTGGCGAAGCGCCGGAAACCTACGTGCGGCGGTTAGCGCTGGCCAAGGCCCAGGCAGTACGGCAGAATCCAGGAAGCGAATCTTGTCTGGTGCTCGGGTCCGACACCTCCGTGGTGCTCGAGGGCGTGATTTTGGGCAAGCCGCAAGACGAGGCAGACTTTGTTGCCATGTTGTCCTCCCTGGCCGGGCGCCGCCATCAGGTGTGGACCGGCGTCGCACTGGTGCGGGAGACCGGTGATGCGGAAGTCACCGCGGTGGTGACCGACGTCAGTTTCCGGGCCATTGAGCATGCGGAGTTGACGGCATACTGGCGTACCGGCGAACCCTGCGACAAGGCAGGGGGCTATGGAATCCAGGGCAAGGGCGCGATTTTCGTCGAGCGGATCGAAGGCAGTTATTCTGCCGTCATGGGGCTTCCCCTGTTCGAAACCGCGAAACTGCTGCGCCAGGCCGGGTTTGAACTGTGGTCTGAATCGGCCGGGCACTCGTCGATCGAACCGTCGTCGGCCGAACAGTGGTCGGCCGAAAACTGATCGGCCAAAATGCCATCGGTCGGTGAATGACAGCCGGCAACGGTAACAGATGACGGTGGACACACAGGGCAGGAATGGGGCGAGCTTGATGAGTGAAGAAATCCTGATCAATGTAACACCGGTCGAGACCCGGGTGGCCCTGGTCGAAAACGGCATGCTGCAGGAGGTCTACATTGAACGTAGCCGTCGCCGTGGCCCGGTCGGGAATATCTACAAAGGCAAAGTGGTGCGGGTACTGCCCGGCATGGAAGCGGCTTTCGTGGATATCGGGCTGGAGCGTGCCGCTTTCATTCATGCCTCGGATGTCTACACGCCCGGTGGCGTGACGCCGGAGGAACGAAACGGCCATGCGCCGCGGGTGGTGCCAGACATCAGTAGCCTGCTTTACGAGGGGCAATCACTGGTGGTGCAGGTGACCAAGGATCCCATCGGCACCAAGGGCGCCCGCCTGACCACGCACCTGTCGATCCCTTCACGTTACCTGGTCTACATGCCCGGGACCCAACATGTGGGCATTTCCCAGCGCATTGAGGATGAAGGCGAGCGCGAACGCCTGCGCGGCCTGGTGCAGCAAGCGGTAGGGCAGAGCGAGGACGGACCGCGGAGCGGGTATATCATCCGAACGGCCGCGGAAGGCTGTCAGGCTGAGGATTTGATCCAGGATATCCATTTCCTCCAGCGCCTCTGGCTATCGGTGTCGGACCGGATTCAACAGGCCGCCACGCCCTCGGTGATCTATGAAGACCTGCCTCTCTACATCCGCACGATACGTGATCTGGTCCGCCCGCAGACGGAGAAGATTCGCATCGATTCGCGGGAAAGTTTCCAGAAAGTGGCCCGCTTTATCGATGAGTTCATGGCCGAGGTTAAACCCAAGCTTGAGTACTATCCTGGCGAACGCCCGGTGTTTGACCTGTACGGCGTCGAAGATGAGCTGCAGCGTGCCCTGAGTCGCAAGGTGCAGTTGAAGTCTGGCGGTTATTTGATCATTGATCAGACCGAGGCGATGACCACCGTGGACGTCAATACAGGGGCCT
>CAYXVO010000384.1:0-3416 GCA_964467875.1 uncultured Pseudomonadales bacterium
CAGCGATCACCTGATTCGGATCTTTGCCAATGACCGCCCATCCTGGATTGCCGCGCGCGGTTTGGGATTGATGGCGCTGGATTTGATAGAGCCCGTGCGCCACACCTTTGGCCGTTATGCCATGGGGATGGGTGGTCGCGAATCGGTGGCTGGTTGAGGACCTAATGGTGGAAAGCGCGCAGTCGCAAGAATTCGATATTCTCATCGTCGGTGGCGGAATGGCCGGCGCAGCACTGGCCTGTGCCTTGGGGCAGGCGGCCACGGGCTGGCGGATTGGTCTGATCGACCCGCAGACCGGCGCGCCGGCTGTTGTGCCCGGCCCCCGCCAGTTTCAGGATGTTGATCTGCGGGTCAGTGCGCTGACCCAGGCCAGCGAACAGTTTTTGCAGGCAGTGGGCGCCTGGGAGCTGATGCGACAGCAGGGCATTAGCCCATACCGCGGCATGTGCGTCTGGGATGCCGACGGCACCGGCGAGATTGCCTTTGACGCCGCCGATCTGCATGAATCCGTGCTGGGCCACATTGTGGAGAATCGCGTCACGCTCGGCGCATTGTGGGCGCGCCTGGCGGAATTGCCGGTTGAGGTGTTGAGTGGTCGCGTCAGCCGGGTGCGGCGGCAGGAGGATTACTCTCAGCTGATCTTGGATGATGACCGTATCCTCTCGGCGCGGTTGGTGGTCGCCGCCGATGGCGCCGATTCTCCGATGCGTCGTCTGGCACAAATTCCTACCCGGGAGTGGGATTACGAGCAGCAGGCAATCGTTGCGACCGTAACCACCGAGCAGAGCAACCAGCGGGTTGCTTGGCAACGCTTTTTGCCCACCGGACCCTTGGCTTTCCTGCCGCTTGATCTTGCCGGTAACGCCCCGAGTAGCTCCATTGTCTGGTCCACCTCGCCGGAACAGGCCCAGGCGCTGATGGCACTGGATGACCAGGCGTTTTGCCAGGCGCTGTCGACAGCCCTGGAGCAGCGCCTGGGGCGGGTGACCCGGGTGTCGCGGCGTGCCAGCTTTCCGCTGCGCCAGCGCCATGCGAAAGACTATGTCCGGCCCGGGCTGGCCCTGGTCGCCGACGCCGCGCACACTATTCACCCGCTGGCGGGGCAGGGCATCAATCTCGGCTTTCTGGATGTTGCCGTGCTCGCCGACGAGTTGCTGCGCGCCCAGGAACGAGGCACCGACTTTGCCGACCACAACGTTCTGCGGCGCTATCAGCGGCGTCGTATTGGGCACAATCTGGCGATGATGGCGGCCATGGAAGGGTTTAAGCGTCTGTTTGGCGCGGACCCACTACCCCTGCGCTGGATTCGCAACACCGGCATGCGCTGGCTCAATGGGCAGGGGCTGCTCAAGAATCAGGTGGCGGCGCTGGCCATGGGGCGGGATCTGTTGCCCGAGCGCTGGCAGCCGTCGTTGGCGCGAGGAGATGGCTTGTGAACGCCTTTCGTAGCGGACTCTGGAGCGGCTTTGCCTCAAACTGGCCATTGCGCCCCGAGCAGCCGGTTCTGGTTTTGGTGCATTGCGCCGGATTTACCGCCCGTATCTGGCGCCCACTGCTGGAACAGGCCGATTTCCCGGTTCAGTGGTTGGCAGTTGATCTGCCGGGACATGGCGATAACGACATGCCCCATGCCCAAACCGTTGTGGAGATCGCAACCCGGCTGGATGAACTGATCCAGCACTTGGGGCTGCAGCAGGTTGTCATGGCTGGACATAGTCTGGGCGGTGCTGTGACCTTGCAGTGTCTGCATCAGGCGCCGGCCTGGCTGAAAGCTGCCGTGCTGATTGGCACTGGCGCACGGCTGAAGGTTTCCAATGGCATCCTGGCGTCGGTTCAGGTGAGTTATGCCGCCTATCGGGCCGGCTTTCTGATGTTTGCCGCCGGCTCCAAGGCAGACAAAAACCTGATAAAGGAGTGGGTGAAGGAGTCGGCCGTGCCAGATGGGAAAACGGCGTTGGCCGATTTCAATCTGTGCAACGGGTTCGACCTGTTAGGGCAACTCGGAGAGATCCGGACGCCCGTATTGGTCGTGCACGGTGACGAGGATCAGGTAACGCCACCCAAGTACGGCGAGTACCTTGCGGAGCATTTGCCGGCCGCGCGGCTCGCACGACTCTCGGGAGTCGGCCACATGGTACCGCTGGAGTGCCCTGAGGTGCTGGCGACAACGCTCGCCACATTCGTGCGCGAGCAGCTGGCGTTTTAGTCGGCCTGGGGCATGCCGGGACCCGGAAGGGTTCTTGCCCGTGCTAGAACGGAAACAGGCGAGCCAGCAGTACCGGTATCGCCGTGTCTACACGCAGAATGCGTGGCCCCAGACTCACCGCGTCAAACCCCAGGCTTTGCAGCTTTTCCACTTCATAGGGAATAAAGCCGCCTTCCGGCCCTACCGCCAAGGTGACAGGCTCCCGCACGTCCACGGGACAGGCCTGGTTGCCGACGGGATGGGCGACCAGGGGGCGGGTGCCGGCCACGATGGCAGGCAACTCGTCTTCGACAAAGGGTTTAAAGCGCTGGCGCAAATGGACTCGGGGTAGCCGGGTGTCGATCCCTTGCTCCAGCCCGAGCACGAGGTTTTCCTTGATCTTCTCAGGGGTCAGCCAGGGAGAGCCCCAGTAGCTCTTTTCAACACGGTAGGCATTGATCAGGTACAGCTCCTTTACCCCGAGCGTGGCACAGGTTTGCAGAATGCGCTTGAGCATCTTGGGGCGGGGCAAGGCCAGCACCAGTGTGAGAGGGAGCGGCGGTGGCGGCTCCTGATCAAAGTGTGGGCGTAGTATGGCGTGGTCGGAATCGATGACGATGATCTCGGCACGCCCGTGTTGGCCGTTGATCAGACCGACCCGGAGGCTTTCGCCGGGATCCAGTTGCAGAATGTCCTGCAGGTGACGTAACTGGCGTCCGCGCACTTCCGCCAGCCCGTCGGAGCGGAGGTCTGACGGGCTCAGGAGCAGCAGGTTCATGACTGGGCGGTTTCCGATTCGGACGGGTTAGAGCGCTTCTGCACAAACCGGCCGAAGAACACGCCCGCTTCAAACAACAGCCACATGGGCACCGCCAGCAAGGTCTGGGAAATGATGTCGGGTGGTGTCAGCAGCATGCCAATGATGAAACAGCCGACGACAATATAAGGCCGCTTGGCCTTCAGGCTTTCCACGGTCGTTATGCCGCTCATGATCAGCAAAAGCGTGGCAATGGGGATCTCAAAGGCCACGCCGAAGGCGAAGAACAGCTTGAGCACGATTTCCAGATAGCTGCTGATGTCCGGCATCACCGCAACGCCTACCGGGCCGGCTGTGGTGAAAAACGCAAACATCAGCGGGAACACCACGAAATAAGCGAACACCACACCTAGGTAGAACAACAGCACACTTGAGATGAACAGCGGGACCGCCAGGCGCTTCTCGTGCTGATAG
>CAYXVO010000385.1:0-3412 GCA_964467875.1 uncultured Pseudomonadales bacterium
TTCCTGTACGTTCTCACTGACGCTGCCCAGTTCCACCCAATCGCCCAGGCCCACGATGCGTTGGGTCACCAGCTCGACTTGCTCCACCTGTTCGGCCTGGCGCTCGTCCGGGCGTGAGTGGCTGGCGTGGATGCTCAGTTCCACCTGGTTATCGCCCACCCGGCGGGGCGTCACCACCAGGGTGTTGCCCACGTGCTGGAAGCGGGTGTTGGTGGCCACGCCCTGGCGGCTGACCCAGAAGTCCCGAATCGGGCGTAACTGGCCCTGCTGGATCGCCACGGCGCTGTTCTCCAGCACCGTCACCATCTGCTGGCTCTGTCCCTGGTTGCTGAAAGCACCGTGGCGGGTGGTGATCTGGACCCGGCTGCCATCGCGGGAACTGCCATCGCGGGAAATAATACCGCCAGCGCCGATCTCCCGGGACTGGCGCGCCCGGTCGCCCTGCTGGCGCAGACTGATCCGGAACTGCTGGGGACGGGTGTCGATTTGCTGGATGATGTCCCGCACCTGTTGCAACGTGGCGGCATCGCGGGCATGAATGATGAGCTGGTTATGAAGGCCGCTGAAGCGAGCCTGCTCGTTCGGGAAAACCTGTTGCAGGCGACTCACCACTTCGTCCGCAGTGCGGTAGTGCAGAGTCTGAGTGGTGACTTCCCCGGCCTTCGCCTGTCCTGCGGAAAATCCCCCCATGGTGACTATGACGAGTAGGCAGAAGAATATCCGAATCTGGAAAGAGCAGGGTGATGTGATGCGTGACATGGTCATCTCCGTGCAATAGTCGTTGGCCATTATAGACCCTACTGGCAGCATGCGCTGGCGAGGGTGGTGATTGCAAGCGCACCTGGATCAAGAGTATGATCCAACGATCAAGATCCGGAACAGACAAGCCCCCCTTATGCCACAGATAAACCCGATCGCACAGTCTCTGCATCATGATCATGCCGGCGCCAGCCAGCATGCGGGTTTCTATTTTTGGTATAAGCAGCGTTAGGCGGGTTCCTTTCTGGGAGGCTCGTTTAACCAAACGGCCTCCGGATTCAACAAAGCTCCGTGAGGCCAGGCCAACGGAGCTTTTTTTATGCCCGTTGAAAATGATGCACATGTAGGACGCGAGGACCCTCATGCAACGGTTATCTGGACATCAATGGAATCGGGAGCGATTTAGCAACGCTGCTCGTGGTCATTACTGGCATGCCGGCCACCGGATTGCCGGCCACCGGGATGCCGGCCACCACTATCACAGCTATGACTGGCGATATTGGCGCTAAGCGAAACCTGACTTTTCCATTGATAAACCGAGGATAACCCCATGCACACCAGTACCTTGACCTGTTCACCCGCACCTGTGCAGACGACGCCTGTCGCTGCATCCTTTCGCCGTATTCGCAGCCCGCAGCAGCTCAAGCAGGACTTGTCTCTCAGTGAGCTCGACCAGCACCGGATCGCGGTTCATCGCCGCCAGATCCGTGCCGTGCTGACGGGTCAGGACGAGCGCCTGTTGATGGTGGTCGGACCCTGCTCGATTCACGATGTGACGGCGGCTCAGGAGTATGCCAGCCGTCTTCAGCAGTTGAACGAGCGAGTGTCGGACCGGCTGTTGCTCGTGATGCGCGCCTATTTCGAAAAGCCACGTACCACCGTTGGCTGGAAAGGCCTGGCAATGGATCCCGCCTTGGACGGCTCCCATGACATGGACCGCGGACTGGAGCTGGCGCGCCGGTTGCTGATCAATGTATCGCGCCTGGGCCTGCCGCTGGCGACGGAGGCGCTGAGCCCCCTGGTCGCAGAGTACCTGCAGGACTGCGTCAGCTGGACCGCCATCGGTGCCCGCACCACCGAATCCCAGACCCACCGGGAGCTGGCGAGTGGCCTGGAGGCGGTGGTGGGATTCAAGAACGCGACGGATGGCGGCTTGCAAGTGGCGATCGATGCCATCAAGTCGGCGGCGCATTCTCATGAATATCTGTCGGTGGACCCCGAGGGGCAGGTGGCGATTCGCCAGACGCCGGGTAACAGCCACTGTCATCTGGTGCTCCGGGGTGCCAAAGGCATGCCCAATTATCAAGCCGCGGACATCCGGCGTTGCCGCGAGGCACTGGCGGCGGCGGGTCTGAATGCACGGATCATGGTGGACTGCAGCCACGATAATTCGGGCAAGGACTACCGCCGTCAGCCCGAGGTGCTGGAGGCCGTGGTCGAGCAGATCCGGGCGGGTGAGCGCAGCCTGATTGGCGTTATGCTGGAGAGTCATCTGAAGGAGGGACAGCAGACGCTGGCGGGACCTACCAGTCGGCTTGAGCCAGGGCAGTCGGTGACGGATGGCTGTATCGGCTGGGAGACGACCGAGCGTCTGATTCTGGAAACCTACCGGCAGCTGGGCGGCTAACGGCTTCGCCGTGCCGCCCTTCCTGGGTGCTCCCATCTCCGGTTGGATGAGAGCAGGCGGGACTACTGCTTTTCGCGGGCAATCGCACGATAGGCGATGTCCTTGCGGTAATAGGCGCCATTCCATTGGATGCCGGCAACCCGCTGATAGGCGCGTTGTTGCGCTTCTGTCACGCTGTCGCCCAGGGCGGTGACACAAAGCACCCGTCCACCTTGCGTGAGCAACTGGCCATTGCTGGCCTGGGTGCCGGCCTGAAAGGTTTTGACGCCTTCCGGTTCGGTCTGGTCCAGACCGGAAATCAGATCGCCCTTGGCGTAGTCGCCGGGATAACCGGCCGCCGCCATCACCACGCCGACCGCGGCGCGCGGATCCCAGTTGGAATCCACCTGATCGAGGCGGCCATCGATGGCGGCGTCGCACAGGGTGACCAGATCCGATTGCATGCGCATCATGATGGGCTGGGTTTCGGGGTCGCCGAAACGGCAGTTGAACTCGATGACCTTGGGCGCGCCGTCGGCGGTGATCATCAGGCCCGCATAGAGAAAGCCCGTGTAGGGATTGCCTTCCGCCGCCATGCCGCGCACGGTGGGGTAGATCACCTCGTTCATGATGCGCTCGTGCACCTCGGCAGTGACCACCGGTGCTGGCGAATAGGCACCCATGCCGCCCGTGTTGGGACCGGTGTCGCCATCGCCGATGCGCTTGTGGTCCTGACTGGTGGCCATGGGCAGCACATGCTCGCCATCGACCATGACGATGAAGCTGGCTTCCTCGCCTTCCAGAAATTCCTCGATCACCACCCGGCTGCCGGCGGCGCCGAAGGCATTGCCGGCCAGCATGTCATGGATGGCGTCTTCCGCTTCCGCCAGGGTCATGGCCACAATGACGCCTTTGCCGGCGGCCAGGCCATCGGCCTTGACCACAATCGGCGCGCCCTGTTGCCGTACATAGGCGAGGGCGGCATCCAGGTCGGTGAAGTTCTGATAGGCGGCGGTGGGAATGTTCTGGCGGGCCAGGAAGTCCTTG
>CAYXVO010000386.1:0-3399 GCA_964467875.1 uncultured Pseudomonadales bacterium
GGCTGAAGCGACGCTTGCAGGGGTTGCGCTCCGCAAACAGGGCTCCGAATACACAATCCGAGCTGGATACGGCCTCGCGCAGTCTGCTGCTGACGGTCTGCCTGTTGATTGCTCTGGACTGTGCCGAGCGGCGACAGCATGTGCAGGCTGGGCAGTGGCTCGCCGTTGGTGTACTGCTGGCGTTTCCCGGAATCGATCTCCAGCGTCTGACCGCCAGTCCCCGCTATCTGCTGCTCATCGGCACGGTGATGATGGCGCTGGTGGATCTGGATGACCTGATGCTGGTGGACGATGACTGAGCAGCGTCCTGATCCTGTGTCGAACCGCACAGGGCGCGGATCTCGGGGCTCTCTTGTCTAGCAGCGGAAATGATCTTTCAGTCGAAAGAGTCCGTCAGTTAAAAGAGTCTGGCAGCCGAAAAGCCTTCGCTTGCGCCAGCGTCTCGTGCCGTACCGGGCAGTCCAGCAGGTGGTCGTTGACCATGCCAACGGCCTGCATGAAGGCATAGCAAATCGTCGGTCCTACGAAGTTAAACCCACGTTTCTTGAGCGCCTTGGACATGGCTTCGGCGGCAGGCGTCGTGACGGGTATGTCCTTAAGGTGCCGGATCTCGTTTACCTGAGGCTGTCCGTCGACAAAGGACCAGAGGAAGTGGGCGAAATTCTCACCCGCTTCCTGCATGGCGAGATAGCCGCGGGCATTGCGGATGATCGACTGGATCTTGAGGCGGTTGCGGATAATCCCCGGGTTATTCAATAACCGCGCGGCATCCTCATCGGTGTAATGCACCAGGCGTTCAGGATCGAACCCGGCGTATGCCGCCTGATAAGTGGCCTGCTTGCGCAAAATGGTGAGCCAGCTCAATCCGGCCTGCTGTCCGTCGAGGCAAAGCTTCTCGAAGAGTTGCTGGCTGTCGGCGACGGGGCGTCCCCAGACTTCGTCGTGATAGCGTATATAGTCAGGGTCCGATCCGCACCAGGGACAGCGTGTAGGTTCCGTCTGGGTCATGCCTGCTTCCTCGATTGATCAATGTTCAACTGCGTGTCTCCTGGTGCCCTTCTGGTGTGGGTTGGCCGTCTGGTGCCCGCAGCCCTTCTGATGATTGTTGTTTTTCTGCTGACAGCTGTTCTTCTGGCGCTTGTTGCAGGCTCAGTGGTGCCCGGCCAGCGCGGCGCCGCACGTTGTTCATGGGGCCCAATATCCAGGGGCGGGAGACAATTCGGCGTACCAGGCGGCGTTTGCCGGGAAAGCTCATCAGCATGAGCCCCGCGACGATCGCCAGCAGGCCCTGGCCGGGCAGCACCAGCATCAGAACGCCGGCCAGAAGCAGGGTGAGGCCCGCGAGGTTGCGCAGCGTCTTCAGGGACAGTCGTACCAGCGGATGCCGGACCGCCGGACGCTGGTTCCGGCGCCGCCGGACACTGAAATGATCGGAAGGCAATCGGATCACCAGCCAGGGCACGCTGACCAGCGACGCAATGAAGGTGAAGGCGGAAGAGACCACCAACCACCAGGCCAGGGTTTCATTCAGGCTTAGCCACTGCAGCATTCGAGGCGGGCTCCGGGGAATCGATCGTTGCATAGTTTAGTGCGAACCAACCTAAAACCGCTTGTTGAGTGCTCGCGTGGTAGCAAGTTGTTGTACATTACAGCCTTTCTTGATCCCTAATGTTGGTTCAGCGCTGATTTTTTAACCCAATGGAGTGATCCGATGCGCAAGAATGTCCTCATCACCGGTGCCAGCAGCGGCCTTGGCCGTGGCATGGCGCTCGAATTTGCCGCGCGCGGCCATAATCTTGCACTCTGTGCCCGCCGCATGGACCGGCTGACCGAACTAAAACAGGAGCTGGAGAAACATTATCCAGCAATCCAGGTGGTTATCCGCATGCTCGACGTGTTGGATGATGATCAGGTGTTCGAGGTGTTTCGTGCCTTCCAGCAGGACCTAGGTAGCCTGGACCGAATCGTCGTCAACGCCGGGCTGGGCAAGGGCAAGCCGATAGGAACCGGCCATTTCCGCGTTAACCGGCAAACCGCGGAGACCAATTTCATGGCCGCGCTGGCCCAATGCGAGGCGGCCATGGAAATCTTGCGGGCTCAGAACCAGGGACATCTGGTGATGATGTCCTCGGTCACCGCCGTGCGTGGCATGCCGCGTAATGTGACCACCTATGCCGCCACCAAGGCCGGTGTTGCCGCTTTGGCGGAAGGTATTCGCGCCGATGTGCGGGGCACACCGATTCGTGTGACCACGCTCTTCCCCGGCTATATTCGTTCCGAGATCAACGACAAGGTCAAGAACACGCCTTTCATCATTGATACCGACGTGGGTTGCCGGCTCTTGGTCGAGGCAATCCAGAAGGAGCCGGCGCAAGCCTATGTGCCAAAGTGGCCCTGGATTCCGGTGACGCTGCTGATGAAACACCTGCCGCTCAGCGTGGTGGCACGGATGGTCTGAACCAGCCCCATCCGTCACCTTGATGCACGCCCTTATAGTGGTGGCTGCATATATGGTGGCTGCATAGTGGTGGCTGCGGATCTGGTCTTTAATCCAGGCGGAATTGCACTTGTACCTGCTGGCGCACATCGGTTTGTCCCGGTGTCCAACTGGAATCCTTGGCGGATGTGACGCGGGCTTCCATCATCATGACCGGGACGTGCTGGGAGCCTTCCTGGGCCTGGATGGCAATGACAGAGCCCAGTTTGCGGCCCGCCGCTTCCGCCAGCACCGAGGCCCGGGCGCGGGCATTGGCGACGGCGGCGGCCAGGGCCTGTTGTTCGATAGCTTCGCGGTCGCGGATCTCGCTGCCGGCGGGGTGTACTTCGCCCAGACCGATGCGGGTCATGCCTTCCAGCAGATGGGCATAGGCTTCGAGTCCATCCGCGGTGACATCGATATCACGGCTGACCCGGTAGCCGACAAGCTTACGCTCCGGCTCCCATTGCCATTGGGGTTGCACTGACATGGTGGCGGCCCGCACCTGGCGCTCGTCGAAGCCGAGTTCGCGCGCCAGGGTCAGGACCGCGCTGACTTCCTGGTCCACGGCCTGCTTCAGGGCGTTGATTTCGGATCCTTCGCGGCTGGCAACGGCGCGTACCTTGAAACGATCCGGCACGGCCTGGACTTCGCCACTGCCGCTGACGCTGATGCTTTCGACCGGAACCATGCTGGTGTGCATCAGGCGATGGCCACCACAGCCGGTCAACAGCAGCGTGGTCAGGGACAGGGCGAGGAGTTTCGAAGGAATGGCTTGCGGCATGCGGTGCTTCTCCAATTATTCTGCTTGTGTGGTGTTTTTGGGGCGTGTGGCGTTTTAATTGTGTGTACTGAACCCTTCAGTGAAATCCGAAGGTTGTCTGGTTACGGTTATGGCTGTCGTTATGGCTGTCGTTATGGCT
>CAYXVO010000387.1:0-3390 GCA_964467875.1 uncultured Pseudomonadales bacterium
ACATGAAAAAGACCAGCATGAAGGTAATCACCGCTCTGGCATTGTGCACCAGCATGGCCGCCTTTGCAGGCCCAGGCATGAAAGGTCCGATGCATGCCGTTGATGCAGACCAAAATGGCGAAATCACTAAGCAGGAAGTGGAGAGCTTTCAACAACAGCATTTCAGCAAAATGGACGCGGATGGTGACGGCCAGGTTACCTCAGAGGAGTTTCAAGCCGCCAAGGAACGCATGCGGCAGGAACGCATGCAGAAGCATTTCGAGCGTCTGGATAAAGACAGCAACGGCAGCCTGAATCAGGAGGAGCTGCAAAGCAAGTTTCAAAAATATTTTGAAAAATGCGACAAGAACAGCGACGACGTCCTGAGCAAAGACGAGCTCAAGCAATGCCATCAGGGTAAAGGCAAGCACAAGGGCGATAAGAAGCCATCGTCCACTGAGCTGCCTCCCAACCGCAACCGCTAATCGATTCGCAGGGGCGCGCCTTCAGCCTGGCTCGCCCCTGCTTTGACGCTGATATCTCTTCAACTGTTTACTATCCATATGGAGCCCGCCTCCAATCCGGCTTGAGGATTCACGTTCAGCGGTATGACCTCAACCCGCAACAATAACAATAAGCGAACGCCAGCCATCAATGCCACGGACCCACACCGACGCTTTGCCGAAGGACTCCTCTCAGACACCGATGCATCGTCGTCAGTGGATCAGTCTGTTCTTCGACGAGGCCAGCCTTGAACTCTCAAACAGCGAACGTAGCGGGCCGTCATTGAATGGGGCGGAGCAATTCAATACCGCGACCGAGACTCTTTCCAATATCGGCAAACTCTACAAAGCCCACCCCGGCGGACGGGCGGAAGGCTTCTATCGCTTCTATTACGGCGGCCAATCCCCTGGCAGCGGTGGCATAAGACCACAGGAACGGACCTGGGCCACAACGGCGGCCGTTGGCGCCGATCCTTACCATATAAGCCATGCGCTTTATGACCTCTCCCAATCCCTCGCAACCACCGAAAGCTTGATCGACCGGCATATCGCCCTCTTCGGCAGTGGCCGGGGCGCGGCGTCAGCCTGGCGACTGGCCATTATTCTGGCGCAACAGGGCATTCCCAACCCACGCCATCCCGGCCATCCTTTTCGGGTCGGCCAGGATTTCCGTATCCGCTTCCTCGGGATGTTCGACACCCAGACCATGGGCACGATCGACACGCCGCATTCGGTGCTCGCCCCCCTGGATCCACTGCCACTAACCATCGAGTCGGCATTGCATCTGATCGCCGCACATGAACGCCGAGCAACCTACGATATCCAGTCGCTTCGCCTCACAGCCGACACACCATTGCCGCCCCAACATCAGGAGCGTCTTTGCCCCGGCCAGCATGGCGATGTCACTGGCGGCTACGCCCAGGGTGCGCAAGGCCGCCGCAACGAACTGGCGCGGGTACCGTTGAATCAGATGCAATCCGCCGCCATACAACAGGAGGTCCCTCTGCATTCCTTACCGCAACTAAAGGCTCGGGACCCCGCTTTACATGCGACCTGGAGCATTCCCCAGGAATTGGTCGAAGTGCAGCTGGAATACAATCGACGTCTTCGTCCGGAAACAGATCTCTATCGGGAATGGGCGCACCATGAATGCCTGTACTTCCGCTGGCTCTGCCTTCTGGCAGATAGTTCGGCGAGACGACGCGACGCCATTGCGCAGCGAAAGCCATTCCACGGCACCCACAACAACTGGAGTTCAGAGCAGACAAAGCAACAGGAGGTTTCCTGTAACGCTTTATACGAGGAGATAGCCAGTGCACGCTGGCGGCGCATTTTTGCAGCGGACGGACTGCCGGATTTCGATCCACCGGACTCGGCCTTCTGCCGCAAGCCAATGCGTCAGTTGGGGCCGGATGAGCAGCCTTACCGTCGCCTGGGCACGGACGTCCTGGTCGTGAGACCACTGCAGGGATTTGAACGCGACCTGCTGACTTGGATGCAGATTGCCGAGCCTTTGCCTGCAAGCATCCAGCATTTTTTCGCGCATTATGTGCATGACGAAATCGCCCAGACGGTAGGTCTGGGCGATCGATATTTACAACGACGCAGTGTGTTCTTTCGCCAGGCACGGCCCTGGCGTGGGTAATCGCCGGCCGTGCCTACGAGATCACTTGGTCGCTTCAGCGCTCCAGAATGGCGGTGACGCCCTGGCCGCCTGCGGCACAAATGGAAATCAGGCCGCGCCCGGAACCCTTTTGCTCCAACAGTTTTGCCAGCGTGGCAACGATCCGGCCACCGGTGGCCGCAAAGGGATGTCCTGCCGCCAGGCTGCTGCCCTTCACGTTCAGCTTGCTGCGGTCGATGGAACCCAGCGGCTTGTTCAGGCCCAGCTTCTCCTTACAGAACTTGGGATCTTCCCAGGCCTTCAGGGTTGCCAGTACCTGCGAGGCGAATGCCTCGTGGATTTCATAGAAATCGAAGTCCTGCAGTTTCAAACCCGCACGCTCCAGCATCCGGGGCACCGCGTACACAGGTGCCATCAGCAAACCTTCCTGCTTGCCGACGAAATCGACCGCGGCTACCTGGCTCCAGGTAAACCAGGCGCGAACCGGCAGATTGTGTTTCTTGGCCCACTCTTCACTTGCCAACAACACACAGGAGGCACCGTCGGTCAGGGCGGTGCTATTGCCCGCCGTCATGGTGCCATCCTCGCCAAAAACAGGCTTCAACTTGGCCAGTTTCTCAAGCGTCGTATCAGGACGCAGCAGGTTATCCCGCTCCAGGCCACCCATGGGCGTAATAAGATCCGCGAAGAATCCTTCATCATAGGCCTTCGCCAGTTTCTGGTGGCTTTCCCAGGCAAGCTTATCCTGGGCCTCGCGCTCAATACCCCATTCTTTCGTTGTGATCTGACAATGAGCGCCCATGGACAAACCTGTACGCGGCTCACTGTTGGCGGGAATCAAGGGCGCCAAATGTTTGGGACGAAACCGGGCCAGGGCCTTGAGACGCTCCGGATGGGTCTTTGCGCGGTTCAGGTCCAGCAGGATCTGACGCAGCGGCTCGCTGATCGCCAGCGGCGCGTCGGACGTGGTGTCCACGCCACCTGCAATACCGCACTCGATCTGGCCCAGGGCGATCTTGTTGGCCACCAGGATCGCGGCTTCCAGTCCGGTGCCGCAGGCCTGCTGAATGTCATAGGCCGGTGTTTCCGGCGCCAAACCGCTGCTCAGTGCCGATTCACGGGTGAGATTGAAGTCACGGGAATGCTTCAGCACGGCACCAGCCACCACATCACCAAGCACCTCGCCCTGCAGGCTATATCGGTCCACCAGCCCCCGCAACGCGGCGGTCAGCATGTCCTGGTTACTGAATTTCGCGTATGCGGTGTTGGAACGCGCGAAGGGAA
>CAYXVO010000388.1:0-3382 GCA_964467875.1 uncultured Pseudomonadales bacterium
ACTGTTAATCCGTGGGTCGCTGGTTCGAGCCCAGCTCGAGGAGCCAAATTGAAAAAGGCTGCCAATAGGCAGCCTTTTTTATGCTCAAGATTCCAGTGAACTCAGCGACCTCGCGCCCAATCTTGGCAATGCCATAGCAGCTAACGAAATAAAGCGTGGGCGCTGAATTCCCTCATCGCCCACCCGTCGTTCACCCTTTATCGAATCAACGGAACGCCGCAATCTCCTGCTCAATAGCAGCAAGCGCACCCATCGGTGACGCAGCCTGCGTAATGGGCCGTCCCACTACCAGATAATCACTACCGGCCGCCAGCGCCTGGGCTGGCGTTAGAACTCGACGCTGATCCCCTGCGTCCGCTGTAGCCGGACGAATACCCGGCGTGACCAGGCAAAAATCCTTCCCCAAACTACGCTTTAATAGCTGGGCTTCCCGCGCGGAACATACAACGCCATCCAGCTCACTACGCTGCGCCAGGCGCGCCAGGCGTAGCACCTGTTGCTCGGGTGAATAATCGACCCCCAAATCGCGCAGGTCATCCGCATCCATGCTGGTCAGGACGGTCACCGCAATCAGCAATGGCCGCCGCCCACCGCGCCGCTCCAGCTGCTCACGGGCTGCCTCCATCATGCGTCGGCCACCACTGGCATGCACATTCACCATCCAGACCCCAAGATCTGCCGCCGCCGCCACCGCTTTGGCGACGGTATTCGGGATGTCGTGGAATTTCAGGTCCAAAAACACATCAAAGCCTTTGGCCTGCAACCGTTCAACCAACAGCGGTCCACTGCGGGTAAACAGCTCCTTGCCGACCTTGAGGCGACATCGACGAGGGTCCAGCTGATCCGCCATCTGCAGGGCCGGCCCGGCATCCGCATAATCCAGGGCAACAACGAGACAAGGTTTATTAACTTTATTCAGTGTCAAACTGACATCCTCCGCTACTATTCGCCCGCCGTCCCTGCCCGCGGCTTGATTGTCTCCCACTGCTTGCAACTCGGACAGAACCAGAGAAGCATGCTGCCGGAGAATCCGCAGTTTTCACAGAGATAACGGGGCTTATCTTGAAGAAGTGCGCGTGTCACATAACGAAGGGCCACGAGCTCTGCCTGCCCTGAACCCACAACAGGTTCAGCCTCGCCTTGCCGAGCAGCCTCCGACGCCAAATCAAGTTGTAATGCCAGGCTGTAATCGAGCCCCTTGATGCTCGGATGCTGTCTGAGCTTGTCACCCAGAAAACCTAATGCAGCACGTTTACCAGCCGTGGATTCGAGACTTTCCGCATAGGCAATCACGAGGCCAGGCGTACCACGACGCTGTAACAGCGCGCCCAGATACAACCGCAATTTCGTCTCTTCTCCGAGCTTGCGGTAGCACCTCACCAACGCCGGCACGGTTTCTGGCACAAAGGACGGATCCTGCGCCTCAACCCCTGCCAGAACCTTGATGGCCTCACGGCAGTCTCCCGCGTCCTCGTGCAATTGGGCCAGCATCAGACTCACCCGAACACAGGTCCGGTCATAATGCAGTGCCTCGCGCAAAAGCCGCTTTACTTCCGCGCCATCCCCGCGTCGCTGTGCGACCAAGGCCTCCTCGCAGCAGTAATGCGCGATCCGTTTCCGAAACTCGGGATGCCGACGGTAGTCCAGCTTGAGCCCAGTTTCCTTGGCCGCCCGCCATTCTTTTTCATCCTGGTAAATATCCAGCAAAAACTGGAGACTGCGCGCGCCCCACTGCCGGGATTTTTCCAATTGCTTGAAGAGTGCTTCGGAGCGATCAAGCAGTCCCGCCGACAGATAGTCACGGGCCAACTCCAAGGTCGCACGCTCCCGATGATCCCGGTCCAGCATAGGATGCGCGAGAAGATTCTGGTGAATCAGTATTGCCCGGTCCACTTCGCCTTTCTTGCGAAAATGGCTCGCGATCGAAAAGTGCATGGGCAAGGTCTCCTTGCCGACCTCAAGCCCCTGCACATATTTATCAATCGCCTCGTCACTATACTGCTCGAAGGTAAACCGGACGCCGGCTGGTAGCTGAACGCCCAGACCACCATCCCGATTGAGCGAGGGAGCGCGAGCGCCCCAACGCCCTAGCGCCCATCCAATTGCGATGGAACAGGCGATAAGAAGCCATAACGCCAGGTTGTTCATGGGAGGTTACTGCTTTTCTTGCAACAGCGAACGCAACTCCTGACTGGATGCTTCCTTTTCCCTGGCCAAGCGCCGATTCCGAACCCGCAGCCTGATCAGCGAAAAACTGGAAATCAACACACCCAGCAAGGCGCCCAACGTCAGGGACAATAATAACCAAAGACCTACGCTCAACTCCGGCGTCTGAAACAGCAGAAAATCAACGGAAGCAGGCTCTTGATTACGAGCAATGAAGAGAATACCTAAGACAAACAGCAGTAGCAGGCAAAAACCGAAAAAAAGCTTCTTCAGAATGGGCATTTCAACTCCCGACGTCCTGTAGCGAGATCATGGGCCATCTTACCACAGGGCCCGTAGGAAGTTGCACGGAGGGCTCATGAGCATCCGACTTCAGATTCCTGCCCAGCTAGATTTTTGCCCAGCTAGATTCCCACCCAACTGGGGATGATCCCGCGAGCACGCGCTGCGTCAATAACCCGCCTTCAGACTGGCATTGACCTGATCGCGCAATTCCTTGCCCGGCTTAAAGTGGGGTACATACTTGGCATCCAGCTCCACGGAATCACCGGTTTTCGGGTTCCGACCAATGCGAGGAGCTCGATAGTGCAAGGAAAAGCTCCCGAAGCCGCGAATCTCTATCCGCCGCCCTTGAGACAGAGTTTGGGACATGTACTCAATCATCGTCTTCACTGCCAGCTCCACATCCTTTACGGATAACTGGGGCTGCTTTGTTGCGATAATTTCAACCAATTCTGACTTCGTCATGAGAGAAGACCCTTTGTATTCTTTCTGTCAAAAGTTTAGTCAATCCTCAGAAAAAACACAAAAAAAACGGGCATATAGCCCGTTTTTTCCAGATTGAAACAGTTCCAGATTAACCCTGGGACTGCTGCATCTACTCCTTGATCAGGTCACCAATCGTGGTAGGACCTTGCACTTCTGCGTGCTTGTCCTTCACATCACGGATCGCCTGCTTCTCATCATCCACGTCCTTGGATTTGACGGACAGGTTGATGACGCGATTCTTACGATCAACGTTGATGATCTTGGCTTCAACTTCCTCGCCTTCCTTCAGCACGTTGCGCGCATCTTCAATCTTGTCGCGACTGATCTCGGACGCCTTCAGGATAGCTTCCACATCATCCGCCAGGACAACGATAGCGGCTTTCGCGTCGATGGACTTAACAATGCCCTTCACGATAGCGCCTTTGTCGTTCACCTGAACGAACTCAGC
>CAYXVO010000389.1:0-3378 GCA_964467875.1 uncultured Pseudomonadales bacterium
ACTCCACTGCTGCGTCTGGCCGCCAATAAGTCTTTTGGCCTGCTGGGGGAAGCAACCCATGGCACCCATGAGTTCTACGAGACGCGGGTTGAGCTGACCAAGCGCCTGATCATCGATCAGGGCCTGAGCGCCATCGCGATCGAGGGAGATTGGCCCTCGGCTTATCGGGTCAATCGCTATGTCCGCTGGATCGGCGACGACAGCAGCCCAGAGCAGGCCCTGAGCGATTTCACCCGCTTTCCCATGTGGATGTGGCGCAATCGGGTTATCCGGGAGTTTGTCGGCTGGCTGCGCGAGCACAATCAGGGGCTTCCGCCTGAACAGCAGGTGGGATTCTATGGGCTCGACATGTATAGCCTCTACGAGTCAGTGGCAGCGGTGCTGGAATATCTGGACAGGGTGGATCCGGACGCCGCCGACGCTGCCCGGCAACGCTACGGATGCCTCGATCATGTAAGCAGTGAGCGTCACTATGGCTATGGCGTCACGCTGGGCCGGCGCCCATCCTGCGAGGATGAGGTGGTTCGACAACTCATGGATATCCACCAGAAGGCCTCTCGCTACGTGGTAGCCGGCGACGCCCTGGCGGAAGATGAACAGTTTCAGGCAGAGCAGAATGCGCGTCTGATTCAGAGCGCGGAAGCCTACTATCGGCAGATGTTCAGCAGTCGGGTCAATACCTGGAACCTGCGCGACTCCCACATGAGTGACACGCTTGATCTGCTCCATCGTCACCTTTCCCGACGCCTCGGGCGCTCTGCCAAGATCGCGGTGTGGGAGCACAACTCGCACCTGGGCGATGCCCGCGCCACCGAGATGGGCGCGCGCGGTGAGCATAATGTCGGTCAGCTAACGCGGGAGCGCTATGGGGACGACTGCCTTCTGGTTGGCGTTTCCACCTATAAGGGTACGGTCACCGCAGCATCGGAATGGGATGGGCCGGCCGAACGTAAACGAGTACGTCCGGGGATGCCGGGGAGCATTGAGGAGATCCTGTCGCGGGTCAACCGCGCCCGCTTCTGGTTACCGCTGGAAGGTAATGTAGCCGAGGCCTTGCGTGAGCCACGCCTGCAACGGGCCATTGGCGTGCTTTATCTGCCGGATACCGAGCGGGCCAGCCACTATTTTCGGTGCCGGTTGGCGGATCAGTTCGACGCGATTTTGCATTTTGAGGAATCCCAGGCGCTGGAGCCGTTGGATCCGACCTCTGAATGGGTGCACGGCGAGCAGGAAACCTATCCGTTTGGACTGTGAGGTATTTGTCGATCACCAGGTATGGGGTGATTCAGAAGGGTTGATTCAGGCGAATTGACTCAGGAATGGCCGCCAAAGGGAGATTGCAACGGCTGGGTGTGCGCGGGACGGAGCATGGCAATCGCTGATTGAGAGGACGTGAAGCCTTGGACGACATGCAGCGTAGGTATCGTGTTGGTATATCTGGCTCGTACGGCGGCCTGAATCTGGGAGACGAAGCCATTCTTGAGGCAATCGTTGCCCAGCTCCGGCAGAGTTTGCCGGTGGAGATTACCGTATTTTCCCGCAATGCGCCTGACACGCTTCAGTATCAGGATGTGGATCGTGCGGTTTCTATTCGCGAAATGTCTCGCGCCGAAGCGCAGGCGGAAGTCGAACGTTTGGACGTTCTGGTGCTGGGCGGTGGCGGGATCCTGTTCGACAAGGAGGCCGATATTTATCTGCGTGAGGTTCAGCTGGCGAACCAGTTGGGCGTGCCGGTCATGGTGTATGCCATCAGTGCCGGTCCGTTGAAGCATGCCAGCGCCCGGGCCTTGGTGAAGGACGCCCTGTCCGAGGCGGCGGTGATCACCGTGCGGGACCGGCAGGGCAGGCAACTGCTGGAGGAAGTCGGGCTGCACCGGCCAATTAGCGTGACGGCCGATCCGGCATTTCTGGTTGAGCCCATGCCGATTCCCGGCGAAATGTTGTGGCGGGATGGCTTTCCCGAGGGGCGCCGGCGAGTGGGGTTCTCGGTGCGGGAACCTGGCCCGGCGGCGCCGGACATGGACGTCAACCATTATCACCGGCTGTTGGCCAATGCGGCGGATTTCATGATCGACCGCTTTGACGCCGATGTGGTGTTTGTGCCCATGGAACGGGAGCGGAACGATGTGCAGCACAGCCACGCGGTGGTGGCGCAGATGCAGTGCGCCAATCGAGCCACCATTCTGCGCGGCACCTATCGGCCAGGGCAGATCCTGAGCCTGGTTCAGCATTTCGATTTTGTGGTGGGCATGCGCCTGCACTTCCTGTTATTCGCCGCGCGTCAGGGCGTGCCATTCGTTGCCTTGCCTTATGCTTCCAAGATCACCGGTCTGCTGCAGGATCTGGAGATGGATATGCCGCCGCTTGAGGACGTTAACACCGGGCGGCTGCTGGCGATGATCGACCGTTCCTGGGATATGCGGACGGCCATTCGAGAGCGCATTCAGCAACGGGTGCAGGGCATTCAGCAGCGGGCACTTGAGAATAACCGGTATCTGGTGGAGTTGCTTCGATCCACGCAACCCAAGGACTCAACGCCGCCCAGGGACTCGGCGCTTAAGGAGCAGGAGGTGAAACAAAACCATGCCAGCACTGTCCAGGCCTGATCTGCTCGGTTCGCTCATTCTGCCACCTCGCAAGGCGACGCTGGCGGCTCAGACTGATGTGCTTGTGGTTGGCGGTGGTCCGGCCGGTCTGGGGGCCGCCCTGGGTGCCGCGCGGGCTGGAGCCCGGGTGGTGTTGGCGGAGCGCTATGGCTTTCTCGGCGGCAACGCGACCGCGGCACTGGTGATGCCGCTGATGTCGTTTCACACCCAGCGCCACATGTTTCAGAAGGCCGGTGTGACCACGCTGCTGCCGTCGGACCATGGTCCGGGCGACCCGGTTATTGCCGGTGTGGTCCTGGAACTCATTGAGCGACTGGTTCAGGCGGGCGGTGCTATCGCACCTTCGCTGGAGACCGGTTTCGTGATCCCCTTTGACCCGGAAATCTTCAAGCTGGTGGCGTTGGAGATGCTGGATCAGGCAGGGGTCGAGTTTCTGTTGCACGCCTTCGCCAGCGACGTCGTGGGAGGCGAGCAGGTGGAGGGTGTCGTATTCGAGACCAAATCCGGTCCAGTCGTGGTCAAGGCAGGTGCTGTTGTGGACTGTACCGGCGATGGTGATATGGCCGCGCGGGCCGGGGCACCTTACGAAGTGGGGCGGGCGGTGGACGGCCTGGTGCAACCGATGACGCTGATGTTTCGCATGGGGGAGTTCGAGCGGCTGGGGTTCGAGGCCTATGTGAAGGAGAATCCGACCCAATGGCGAGTGGTTCATGGCCTTTGGGATCTGATCAAAAAGGCGACCGAGGCAGGCGATTTGGAGTTGTCGCGAGAG
>CAYXVO010000390.1:0-3364 GCA_964467875.1 uncultured Pseudomonadales bacterium
AAATAACGCTTGCCGGGGATTGGAGGCAGTTCAGCGTTGTGACTGGGTTCCAGCATATGCTTCCACCTTCGCCTTCAGCTTTTGACCGGGACGGAATGTCACAACGCGACGGGCGGTAATGGGAATTTCCTCGCCAGTTTTGGGATTGCGGCCAGGGCGCTGTTTCTTGTCGCGCAGATCAAAATTGCCGAAACCGGACAATTTAACCTGCTCGTTATGACCCAGGGCATTGCGGATCTCTTCAAAGAAAATCTCCACCATTTCCTTGGCTTCGCGCTTATTCAGGCCGACTTCCTCAAACAGGCGCTCAGCCATATCAGCCTTGGTCAAAGCCCCCATAGCTAACTCCTCAACGATGCACCTAATCTTTGTTTTAATTCATTGATTACGGCATTAAAGGCCACCGTAACCTCCTCATCGTGGAGCGTGCGTTCCGGATGCTGCCAGGTCAGGCCCAGCGCAACACTCTTTTTGCCGGATTCGATGTGAGTGCCGGCGTAGACGTCGAACACTCGCACCTGTGTCAGCCACTCTCCCGCGACCGCCCGCGCCACATTCTCGATTTCGGCATAGGATACACCCTGCTCCACCACCACGGCGAGGTCGCGACGCATCCCGGGGAAACGGGAAAACCCCTTATAAGCCGGTAGTTTACCAAAGCTGATAAAGGCTAAGCATAGCTCAAAGATAAAGACGGGGCCATTCAGATTCAATGCGTTAACAACGGCCGGGTGCAGCGCACCCACATAACCGACCAACTCGCCATCGCGTTCGATCCGGGCACACTGGCCAGGATGCAGCGCCGAATGGCTGTCCGCGCAGAACTGAAAATCGCCACCCACACGGGCCAGCAGCGATTCAACATCGCCCTTGATGTCGAAAAAATCCACCGACTCGGCCGCTCCGGCCCAGCCTTCCGGCAGCCGGGAGCCATTGATCAGCCCCGCCAGCATCGGCTGTTGGATTATTTTTTCGCCATCTTTTAGAAAGCGTAGTCCAGATTCGAACAAACGCACGCGATTTTGCTGCCGATTCTGGTTATGACGCAGTGCGTTCACCAACCCCGGCAGCAAGGAAACCCGCATCACCGACATATCGGAAGAGATCGGGTTGGCCAGCGCAATACCGTCGATCTCGGGAAACAGCAGGCGCTGCAGTTCCGGATCCACAAACGAATAGGTAATGGCTTCCTGATAACCCTGACTCACCAGATGGGTCTTAAACTCCATCAAGGATCGCCGATTCTCGGGAATGGGTGACAAACCGAGCGTCGCCTTGGGCTTGGTGACGGGCAGATTGTTGTAACCCGCCACCCGGCCCAGCTCTTCGATCAGATCCACTTCGCGTTCGATATCGAAACGGTAGGACGGCACGCACCAATGCCAGCTGCTATCAGTCGCGTGCGCGATTGTCAGACCCAGGCGGGTCAGAATCTCTTCGATCTCTTCCCGACTGAAACGCATGCCCAGCAATTGCTCCGCGCGAGCGTGGCGCAGCTCCACGGATGGCCGGTTCGGCAGTTTGTCTGGCGCCGCCACCTCCATCAACTCGCCAGGCTCGCCGCCGACGATATCGAGCAGCAGGCGTGTTGCCCGCTCGGCCGCGCGCCGCTGCAGCTGATAATCGACGCCACGCTCGAAACGATGGGACGACTCAGTGTGCAGGCCGTATTGGCGGGCACGTCCGGTAATCGCCAGCGGCGCAAAAAATGCGCTCTCCAGCAGGATGTCACGGGTTTCCGCCGTCACGCCGGAGTTTTCACCGCCCATAATGCCCGCCAGTGCAAGCGGGCGCTGGTGGTCGGCGATCAGCAGCGTATTGTCGCGCAACTCGATGGTCTGGCCATCCAGCAGGGTAATCTGTTCGCCAGCAACGGCCATCCGCACCCGGATGCCCTGATGCAGTTGCTTGAGATCAAACGCGTGCAGCGGCTGCCCCAGCTCCAGCATGACGTAATTGGTGACATCCACCACGGGATCAATGCTGCGCATGCCAGCCCGACGCAGGCGCTCCTGCATCCAGATGGGCGTCGGACGAGTCAGGTCTACATTGCGGATAATGCGTCCGATGTACCGCGGACAGGCATCCGCCGCCTCCACCTGAATATCAAAGCGATCGGCATGCACCCCGGCAACGGGCGCGATCTCCGGCGCGTTCAACGACAACCGGTTGAGCACGCCAACTTCACGGGCCAAGCCAGCCATACTTAAGCAATCACTGCGGTTTGGCGTCAAATCGACATCAATGACCGAGTCCTGCAACTGCAGATAATCGCTGACATTGGTGCCCAGCGGCGCGTCGGCGGGCAACGGCATCAAGCCATCGGACTGCTCTGACAATCCAAGTTCCGCTTCGGAGCACAACATGCCCTGGGAATCCACGCCCCGCAGTTTGGCCGCCTTGATTTTGAGGCCGCCCGGCAGCTTCGCGCCGATGCGTGCCAGCGGCACCCGCATTCCTTCGTGAACATTGGGCGCGCCACAGACCACCTGGAACGTCTGGCTACCGTCAAACACCTGACAAACCCGCAGTTTATCGGCATCCGGATGGGGGGCAACCTGACTCACCTCGGCCACCACCACATCAGTACGCTCGCCACCCACGGCCTCGACGCCATCTACTTCGAGTCCGGCCATGGTGATCTGCGCAGCCAACGCCTGGGTATCCACCGCCGGATTCACCCACTCGCGCAGCCACTGTTCGCTAATTTTCATGGTATTCCTTCTCTAGACCGATGCAGGCCGGTGACCGACCCGCGACCTATTTGAACTGGTTCAACAAGCGCAGATCGTTCTCGAAGAACATGCGCAAGTCGTTGATGCCGTATCGCAACATGGTCAGGCGCTCAACGCCCAGGCCAAAGGCAAAACCGGTGTAGCGTTCGGCATCGATTCCGCAGGCCTCGAACACCTTGGGATGGACCATGCCGCATCCCATGACTTCCAACCAGCGGATATTGCCCTGATCGTCGCGTCCCCATTCGATATCGACTTCCGCGGAAGGCTCGGTAAAGGGGAAATAGGACGGGCGGAAGCGCACCTGGAGATCGCGCTCGAAGAACACCTGCAAGAACTCGATGATGGTGCTTTTCAGGTCGGCGAAACTAACGTCCTCATCGACCAGCAAACCTTCCACCTGATGGAACATCGGCGTGTGGGTCTGGTCGGAATCACAACGATAGACACGTCCCGGGCACAACATCCGGAACGGCGGCTGACCTTGTTCCATCGTGCGAATCTGAACCGGTGACGTATGGGTCCGCAGCAGGCGGCCCGCATCAAAATAGAATGTGTCGTGCATCGCCCGTGCTGGGTGATGAGACGGAATATTGAGAGCTTCGAAGTTATGGTAATCATCTTCGATT
>CAYXVO010000391.1:0-3361 GCA_964467875.1 uncultured Pseudomonadales bacterium
GAGTGCCATCAGGGCCGACAGAGGTGCCTGCAAGGTCGCGCCCATCATGGCGCCCATGCCCAGCAAGGCGTAGAAACCGGTGGAGGAAGCAGTCTCCGGCGCCAGGGTCTGCCCGATCATGCCCATGGCGCCACCGAGTGTGGCGCCAACCACCAGGGCAGGACCTATGACTCCAATGGGCACTCCGAGACCGGAGGTGGTGGCCGTCAGCAGCAATTTCACCAGGCCCACCGCCAGCAGCAGGCCCAGGCCGAGGCTGCCGGCAATGCTGGCGGAAACGGTGTCATAACCGATACCCATCACGTCGGGAAGGGCGATGGCGATGAGCCCGGTGAGTGCGCCAACCGCCAGGACGCGCAGTAGGATTGGTCGGGCTGAGAAGCGGGTAAAGTACTTGAGAGTGGTGACAAACAGGGCGGAACAAGCGGCGAACACCAGGCCCATCAGGACGATGTAGGGCAATTCCAACAGGGAGTTCATGGCCAGTGGCGGCACCACGAAGGCCGGCATGTCGCCGTAGACCAGTTGCTGAACCACCGCGGCACTGACCGCCGCCAGGATCACGGGGGTGAAGCCGCTGATGGTGTATTCCATCAGCACCACTTCCATGGCGAAGATCACGCCGGCAATCGGGGTGTTGAACGAGGCCGAGATAGCCGCCGCTGTACCACAGGCCACCAGGGTGCGAATGCTGTTATTGGGAAGCCGCATCCACTGCCCGAGCAGACTCGAGCTGGCGGCGCCGAGGTGGACCGCCGGACCTTCCCGGCCGGCGGAATGGCCGCTGATGATCGTCAGTACTCCCAGCACGAATTGATTGACGGCGCTTTTCAGGGAAATATGCCCCTGGTGATAGCCCAACCGCTCCATGACATGGGTGATGCCCAGGCGTCTGTGCTGCGCACTCAGGCGGTGCAACAACAGGCCGATGAGCAGCGCGCCCGCCAGAGGTAGCAGGCCACGAGTGACCAGGTCCAGGCCTTCGAAGTTCTCCGCGTCGGCGCCAGGCATGAGAAAAAGCAGCGGCCTTTCGATCGCAAAGCGAAAGAGCAGCACCACCAGGCCCGTGGCCAGGCCAGCCAGAAGTCCCAGGATAGCCAGCTGGGGCAGGGCTTCCACGTTGGCGAGGCTGCGCTGAAAGAGCTGGAGGTAGCGGTCGAAAGCGTTGGGTGGCATGAAGAGGCAAACATCTCGCAGATAACGTAGACTTTTAGATCGGCCAGGGTGGCGCAAATAAACACCACTTTAGCATGATACAATGATCGCCTTTAAGCGGGCGGGTGAAACACGCCTCCGTGGCGTGGCCGGGCAGCCGGAAACGCGGATTGGGAGCGCGTCTCCTCTCATCTCATCTCAGGGTAAAGACTTCAGCCATGTCTCAAGTAGCATCCGAATCGAAATTCAAGGTCGGGATCGTGGGCGGCACCGGTTATACGGGTGTCGAATTACTACGGTTGCTGGCGGCACATCCCCAGGTGGAGATTCAGGCCATCACATCGCGTAGCGAAGCGGGCCTGAATGTCGCGGAGCTTTATCCGAATCTGCGCGGGCATTACGATCTGGCCTTTAGCGAGCCGAGCATCGACGTATTGACGGGTTGCGACCTGGTGTTTTTTGCCACACCTAACGGTGTCGCCATGAAGATGACGCGGGAGCTGCTTGACGCGGGCGTCCGTGTCATCGATCTGGCGGCCGATTTTCGGCTGAAGGATTGCGATGTGTGGGAGCGCTGGTATGGCAAGGAGCATGGCGGCACCCATCACTGCCCGGACTTGCTGGAGCAAGCGGTCTATGGACTGCCTGAGGTCAATCGCGCTCAGATTCGCGAGGCGCGGTTGGTGGCGAATCCCGGGTGTTACCCGACCGCCGTTCAGCTCGGCTTCTTGCCGTTACTGGAAAACAAACTGGTGGATCCGGGACGTCTGATTGCTGATGCCAAATCCGGTGTCAGCGGCGCCGGGCGTCAAGCCAAGCTGGGCAGTCTGTTCGCCGAGGTCGGGGAGAACTTCAAGACCTACGCGGCCTCCGGTCATCGCCATCTGCCGGAAATTACCCAGGGTCTGTCGGAGTTCGCCGGGCAGGCGGTCAAGGTCACGTTCGTGCCGCATCTGGTGCCGATGATACGCGGTATCGAGACGACGCTTTATGCGGAGCTGAACAATGAGGATGTGGATCTGCAGGCCTTGTTTGAAGATCGTTTCGCCCATGAGCCGTTCGTGGATGTGCAGCCATTCGGCAGTCATCCCGAAACGCGCAGCGTGAAAGGTTCGAACTGGTGTCGTATCGCGCTGCACCGCCAACCGGATTCGAATGTGGTGATTGTGTCCTCGGTCATCGACAACCTGGTTAAGGGCGCTGCCGGCCAGGCCATTCAAAACATGAACATCATGCTGAACTTGCCGGAGACGGCCGGGTTGCAGCATGTGGCACTGATGCCCTGAGGAAGACCCAATGGCGAAGCGACCACCGCATGATCGTCTGGTTTTAGTGCCGTATGAGCCAGGGCGTAAGCTCCGGCAACGGTTGACGGCTTGGCTGGCGGTGCTTATTGGCATGGCTGGAGGGTTTCTGATTGGTGCCGCGGGCTTTTACCTGCGTTATCAGGACTTTCTGACCGAGCAGCGCGAGGTGGAAGTTGCCCTGGCGGAAAGTCGTCAGCAGGAAGCTGCATTTCGCCAGCAGGTGATCAACCTTGAGCGTGGCCGAACCATCGACCAGTTGGCCGCGCAGGATGTTCAGCGCACCATTCATCAGTTGGAAGAAACCGTTGCCCGCCTAAAGGAGGATACGATTTTCTACAAGAATATCCTGGCGCCTGCCGAAGGCAGTAAAGGGCTTAAGGTGCAGAAGTGGGAGGTAGAACCGCTTCGCGAGCGTCGCTACCGCTATAAGTTGGTTCTGGCGCAGATGGCGGACAATAAAACCAGCGTTGAAGGCGTGGTTGCGGTAAACATTATTGGTTTGCGAGGAGGCGAGCCGGAGATCATCCCGTTGCGGGATCTCGCCAATCTGCGGGATCTGGGGATTAAGTTCGGCTTTCGTTATTTTCAGGAATTAACGGGGGAGTTGTCCGTGCCCGAAGACTTCCAGCCGGAGCGGGTGCAGGTTGTTGTTCAGTCGAAAGGCAAAAAAGCTGCTAAATTTGAACAGACCTTTACCTGGAAGCGCGAGCTCTCAGGTCGTAGGACCTTGAATCCAGGTTCGTCGATTAACGAGGCGTCCGAACGCAAGACGTCAACCCAAGAGGAGCAGCAGACCCATGTGGGGAAAGAAGAAGCCTAACCAAAAGCCGGTGACCAATAGCCGTTTCGACACATTGATTTCCACAAAGACCCAGGTCACGGGCGATATTCTGTTCAGC
>CAYXVO010000392.1:0-3359 GCA_964467875.1 uncultured Pseudomonadales bacterium
CCTGACTGCTGGTGAACCAGACGTCCAGAAACGGCTTGCTGGCACCATCTTCGGCATCGAACCTGGAGTCTTCCAACGCCATCACGGCGGCATCCAGACGATCTTCAAGAGCCTCTGCCTGGGCGCCATTAGCCGTCGCCAGCTTGGCCTCCAGTTCCGCCACGGCGCGTTCGTTCTGGGCAATCACCAGTTGATTCGCAGCCAGGCCATCGAACTGCTTGGTCCAGGTCTGGCCGGCATCGTCGCTGTGCAGGATGACGCCACTGTGACCAACCGCCCAACCTCGCGTGGGAATGGGAAAATGTACCGCCGTCAAGGTGGTGGACACGGGCACCTGTGCCTGGCTCCAGTCACGGCCGTCATTGTCGGAATAGACGATATGCCCGCGTTCACCCACGGCGACCAGGCGGGTGCCGATACGTACTACGTCAAGAAGCAGCGACTGGGCTGCTTTGGCGGAGGACATGGACGGCGTGTCCAGCATATCTTCAATCGCCACGGCGGGCGCGGTCCATCCGAGCCAGGAGCAAAGCGCGACTGTCCAAAGCCGGCTCGACAGGGATCTGCAGTGCATGAGGTTCGCCTTATAGTTACAGCAAGGTTAGAAAAGCATCCGATTAGAAAAAGATTGGTGCCGTGAGAGCTGCCTAACGGAGAAACCGGGCACGATTACTCGTGCCCGGTTCGAATTAGCGGGTACCGCGCCGACGCAACTCTTGCGGCCGGAAATAGCGATCATCCGGTGGATTGTTGCTAAAGATACGGCCGGTTGGCTCTTCGCTATCAAGGCCCTGCACATGATAACGGCGCGCCTGGAGATCGTAGAACACATCCAGGTTGGACATAATGGCCGGCACATCGTAGTAGTTCTTCAGAAATGCCGTGCTAACACGCCATAGCTCACCACGACCGTCATACTGATCCAGCAGCACCACGTTCCAGGAATCCTCGTCGATGAAGAAGACCCGACGGGAATAGATATGACGCGCACCCGGCTTCAGCGTTGCCTCCACCATATGAACACGGTGCTTTTCAAAGCGAGTGAGTGCCGGATTGATGTGGGAAACACCCAGAATGTCGGCATACTTCACCCCTTTTTCACTCAGCTTGTAGCTGTTATAGGGGATGTACATTTCCTTTTTACCCAGGTACTTCCAGTTGTAACGATCCGGGGCACCGTTAAAAATGTCGGTATCATCCGCGGTACGCAGATTGTCCGACGCCACGATGGGTGAGTCATACGCCAGGTTCGGCGCCATCCGGACTCGACGCTGACCAGCGTTGTAGCCCCAGGCCTGACGTGGCTCCTTCACCTGATCGAGGGTGTCATGCACCAGGATCGCGCCACCAGCCAGACGCGGCGGCGCCAGGGTCGTGGTCAGATAATAGAACAGAATATTATTCAGGGTGCTTTCGTCACCCTTGGGATTGTTGAAGTTGAAAAATACTTCCTGAAACGCAGTTACCAGCTGATAACCGCCATCGCGCTGGACAGCGACTTCGGAGTGCTTGCGCTGGAGGAACACACCGCGCCAACGGGTCAAATGGTTCCAGATTGTCTGGAGCCCCTTGGATTCGGCATCACCGCTCAGAATGGGAAACGGCGTACCGCCGTAGGCGTTCTGAATACCGTTGCCACCGCGTACCAGTTCGGCACGGGTTGCATTTTTGTGGGTATACTTATCCACCCATTCCGGTGTTGATGCAGTCCGGCGGGTTTGATAAACCGGCACCTGAAAGGTCGTCGGATAGGCCTTGAACAAGGCTTGCAGCCCCGGAGTCAGATGCTCCTTATACTGCTCCATGTTTTCCGCAGTAATCGTGAACAGGACCTGATCATCGGGAAACGGATCCGGCTGATGTTCGCCCGGTGTGCTCAGCTTAATCGGTGGCGTGGCAAATCCCCCGGTCCACTCCGGAATGTCCTTGCCGTTGCCCTTAAGCTCGCCTCCGAGCGGAGTCAAGTCCCCGCCCTTCAACAAACGCTGCGCTTCACTCTGGGATACTGCTGCCTGGGCCCCTGCGGAAAACAATGCCAGAACAAGCAGCCCCTTTAACAGTCTCTTCTTGTTTTGCATGACGTGATACCTTGACCTCTACGCTACAAATCCGGCCACCTGAGTCGGTGGATCATTAAAACTTTGGTGGTGTTTCAGCAAGCTTAGCCGAGTTTTTCCATTGCGGCAGGCAAACCTCGAAATAAACCGATTACTCATTTACGACTGAGTGGCTGGCCCGAATCGTCCAAATTGCCCCCCATTTTCGCGCCACCGATCACAACAGGCGCCGGCCAAGACGCCACACAAAAACGGCGCCCGGAATTCTTTCAGCAATGTGACAAAAGGTCCAGTTTTTGACGGTTAGTTTTTGTTAACAAACGACAGACCACCCCTTACCCGCCGGTTCTCGCGGGCAAAGGGTGCCAAAGGAAAAGCAATGGGGGGGATCGAGCGTTAGTCCGCCAGACTTTTGGCGACCACTTCATACAGGTCGCGGGACAGATCTCCAACCGCCCGCACCCGTTCCAGCTGCGCACGCATCAACTGTGCACGATGGGCTTCAAATTTCCGCCAGCGGGTCAGCGGCGTCATCAGCCGGGCGGAGACCTGCGGGTTGATTCGGTCAAGCTCCAGCACTACATCCGCCAGGAACGCATAACCGGTACCGTCGGCTCGATGAAAGTGAACCCAGTTCTGGCCAGCAAATACGCCAATCAGCGCCCGCACCTTGTTGGGGTTACGCAGGGTAAAGGCCGAATGGCCACGCAAGCGCTGGATGCATTCCAGATCGCCCGTCTCATAACTGGCCGCCTGGACACTGAACCACTGATCAATCACCAGCGGATCCTGCTGCCATTTGTCATAGAACTGCGTAACTACCAAGTCTCGCGCCGCGCCGAAGCCAGAGTGAACGATGGCGGCAAACGCAGCGGCTTCGTCGGTCATGTTGTTGGCCTGCTGGAACTGCCGCAGAGCGCAGCCCAAGCCTTCTTCGTCACCTGCCGCCAGCAGATAGCGCAAGCAGACATTCTTCACTGCCCGCCGCGCCATCGCCTCGAAAGACCGCGAGTAGGCGCCAGTCTCGTGATTCGCCAGGTAGACCCGCATCCAGTCGTCCCGTAACCGCCGGGCGAGTTCTCCCCGCACCCACTGACGCGCGGCAACGATGACCTCCGGGTCTGCAGACTCCGCCTGTTCCACCAGGTAGGACACACTGGGCAACTCCAGCATCTTGGCCAGCAACGCCGGATCGAGGGTGTCGTCGCTCAACAATTTGTGATACGCCTGCACGAGCCGTTCATCGAACTCGAACGGCAGACCCGTGCGCGAGCGCTCAATCTGGGACTGCATGATGTTCAG
>CAYXVO010000393.1:0-3348 GCA_964467875.1 uncultured Pseudomonadales bacterium
CTATGCCACCGCGTTTCTACTGGTGGTGGTGATTGCTCTGCTGAACCTGAGTGCGGTGGCCATTCGCAACCGCTTGCGTGAACGATACAAGGCGCTGGAAACCTAACCCCGTGCGACCCTCGAATTCCTGGAGACTGTGATGAACGACATGCTCAAGAGCACCACCAACGGCCCCGAGGCCGGAGTCCCGGCTGCGGGCGGCCAGACACAGGCCGGGGCCCCGGCAGCCCGGACCTCGGATGGCCGAACCCACGCCATCGATATCAGTGCGATTACCCGGTCCTCCGATGAGCTGGACCTGTCCGAGGAAGAGGTGGCGCTGGAGGTTAACCAGTTACGTCTGAGCTACGGCGAGAAGGAAGCGCTGCACGGTGTCGGCCTGATCATCCCCAAGCGCCGGGTAACCGCCTTTATCGGGCCATCCGGCTGCGGCAAATCAACTCTGTTGCGGTGCTTCAACCGCATGAACGACCTGGTGGATGGTTGTCGGATCGAGGGCCAGATCCTGCTGGAAGGGGAGGATATCTACCGCCGCGCGGTGGACGTCGCCGAGCTGCGCCGCCGGGTGGGCATGGTGTTCCAGAAGCCCAATCCCTTCCCCAAGAGTATCTACGAGAACGTCGCCTATGGCCTGCGCCTGCAGGGCATCAACAAAAAGCGGGTGCTGGACGACACTGTGGAATGGGCGTTGCGCTCCGCCGCCCTTTGGGATGAGGTCAAGGATCGCCTCGACGACAGCGCTCTCGGCCTGTCTGGTGGTCAGCAGCAGCGTCTGGTGATTGCCCGCACCGTGGCGGTCAAGCCAGAGGTGCTGTTGCTGGACGAACCGGCCTCCGCCCTGGACCCGCTTTCCACTCTGAAGATCGAGGAGCTAATCCATGAGCTCAAGAACGACTACACCATCATCATCGTTACCCACAACATGCAGCAGGCGGCCCGGGTTTCGGACTACACCGCGTTCATGTACATGGGTAACATGGTCGAGTTCGGCAGCACCAACCAGCTCTTCACCAACCCCGCCGAAAAGCAGACCGAAGACTACATCACCGGCCGCTACGGCTAGGCTGGTATCAAAAGGTCCGTGGCCGGATGCCGTGGATCAGCCGCAGAGCGAACGATAGAAATAGCCACAGACACAGCGACAGCTGGCGAATTGAGGGGTAGGGCACAACCATGCAGATCACCAACAAGAGTCATTCCGGGCATATTTCCCAACAGTTCAATCAAGAACTGAGTGGGCTCAAGAACCACCTGCTGGTCATGGGCGGGCTGGTGGAAAAACAGGTCGCCGACGCTATTCAGGCGCTGTGCGAGGGCGACACGGCGCTGGCGGAAGACGTGCGCCAGAACGACAATGACGTGGACCGCCTGGAACTGATCATCGATGAGGAATGCACCCGGGTGCTGGCCCGTCGCCAGCCCACCGCCAGCGACTTGCGCCTGGTGGTGGGCGTGGCCCGCATGGTCGCCGACGTGGAACGCATGGGCGATGAAGCCGAGAAGATCGCCAAGGCTGCCATCACTCTGTCGGAAGAAGGCAAGGCGCCCCGCGGCTACGTCGAAGTGCGCCACATCGGCAACCATGTCGGTCGCATGGTGCACGACGCCCTCGACTGCTTCGCCCGCCTGGACGCCGACGCCGCGCTTAAGGTCATGCACGAGGATGGCGCGGTGGACATGGAATACAAATCCGCCATGCGCTCGCTGGTCACCTTCATGATGGAAGACCCCCGTAGCATCTCCCAAATCCTCAACGTCATGTGGGTCCTGCGTGCCCTGGAGCGGATCGGCGATCACGCCCGCAATGTAGCGGAGCACGTGATCTTTATGGTGAAGGGCGAGGATGTGCGCCACCGTTCGCTGGAGAAGGCGGCTGAGGTGGTGGAGCCGAAGAAAAAATCCTGATGAGAGAACCGTTTGGTGATCTATTCGGGGTGATTTCTAGCCTGCCCTGACGGTGAGCCCGGTGCATGCAGGCTCTCCTGTGGGCGTGCATGCATTGCCCCAGGTTTTAACTCGTATTGCGGTAACTTCCTTCGTGCCGAGATCACGCTCTTAACTCGGCAGTTCGCTTATCTATCAGCCCCATCACACTCCCCGTGCGCAAGCGCTTCATTTTGAAGGATCGATTTCTTTTGCTCTTGAGCAATTAAAGGGGTGGGGGTGATTGTGAGAAGCGGCCCCAGTGCCTCTAACAAAGCCTCTGATATGGAGTGTAAAGTTAGTGGACACTTGTGAAATCTATCTCTAGTTGAGCTGCAATAAGTGGGTTTGAGGCAAGCAAAGAGCCCTTAAAGCGCTGCTGGAGAGCCTGCGTCTGGAAATGCCCTGCCCATAAACTCCTCTTTTCCATAGCCTGGACAGCGCCATCTCAAATAGATGTCAGCTTTTTTAACGCAAGATGTGGCGTTCTGGTTACAGTTGGGCGCCTGCCCCTACTCCGCTTTGTCTCGCTGGGCTTTGGTGTCATTTATTTTTACACTCCCCGCAGCCTCCAATGATTATTTGCTTTGTTTTCAACAATATAAAATTAGGCATGCATATTGCTTAATATACTTTGAATTTACTAGCTAGGGCATTTCCCTAACTTAAGTCATGGATAGAACTCTGGAGTTATCTCAATGAAGTTGACTACTAAAACAATCGCTGGTGCTGCCCTGCTGTGCCTTTCCACTATGGCTACTGCTCTTCCCATTACTGGCAGCATTGCCTTCTCAGCCGGCGTTGGCGCTTTCTCTTTTGACATGAACACCAACACCTTTGACTTCGCTGATGGCAACAATGCCACAGTGACTCAAGTTGCTGGAGATTTTGCGAACTATTTCGCCGCGACGGATCTCGCGCAGTTCTTCGACTTCAACTACAACACCCCTTTCAGCCCGCAAAACATCTGGGCTGCTAACGGTATCACCTTCTCCCTGAATTCACTTACCACGATAGTGGAAGTTGAAGAAGCTGGATTGGTGGCGCTGGCAGGTTACGGCGTCCTGAGCGACGGTAACGAAGGAAGCGTTGACGGCTTCTGGAACATTACTGCAAACACCGCTGGTACAACCTTCAGCTGGTCTGCTGGCACCAGCGTTGTGCCGGAACCGGCTTCCCTGGCTCTGCTGGGTCTGGGCATGCTGGGCTTCGGTTTGTCCCGTCGCAAAAGCGCCTAAGTTAGACTTTTCGGCTTGAGCCTGCGCCCCTCTATACGAGGGGCGTTTTCGTTTTCAGCGTCTGATCAACAAATGGGAGGGCAGAGTTCCTATCACTCGGGTGATACAAATTCTCAAAACCGATAAAAGGGGTCAGATTGATTCTAAAACGACCAATCGTCGAAGCGATTAAAAATAAATCAATCTG
>CAYXVO010000394.1:0-3348 GCA_964467875.1 uncultured Pseudomonadales bacterium
TGAAAACGGCGGAGAAAGCCGAGGTGATGGCGGCCTTCAAGCAGAACGACATCCAGTTGCTGGTGGCGACCACGGTCATCGAGGTGGGCGTGGATGTCCCCAACGCCTCACTCATGATCATCGAAAATCCGGAGCGCCTGGGCCTGGCTCAGCTGCATCAGTTGCGTGGCCGGGTGGGCCGGGGCAGCGCCGCCAGTTTTTGCGTGCTCATGTATAAGCCGCCGTTGTCCCGCCTGGGCCGGGAGCGGCTGCAGGTGATGCGCGAGACCAACAACGGCTTCGAGATTGCCGAACGGGACCTGGAATTGCGCGGCCCCGGCGAGGTCTTAGGCACCCGCCAAACCGGCCTGCTGTCGTTGAAGGTGGCAGACCTGGAGCGTGACAAGGCGTGGCTGGACAGTGTCCGCTGGGCCGCGGAGCAGATCGAAGGCGACCGGGCTCGGGTGGATGCCTTGATCCGGCGCTGGCTCGGCCACAATGTTCGCTATGGTCAGGTATAACCCGCGCCCGATGTAATCCCCATCAGGAGCAAATGTGACGGGCTACGCGATTCCCCCTCTCTCGCCCTCCATTGCAATCTCGATTTGTCGGAAATCGACTACCCTTTCCTGACGAACCTCAAAGACTACGAGCCCCCATATGTTACCGACCGCCCTTAGTATTTTCTTCAATCAGCTCCAGCAGGAACAGCCAGAACTCGCGCCGGATATCGGCGCCCTGCGCCTGGCAGACCGCAAATCCGTCAGCAGCGACAGAATTGTCAAAATGGTGGTGGTTCAGGATTCTCTGGGGCGCCTGCAGGTGCTATTTCCTGCCCACTGCCTGATCGATATTGACACCATGAATGGCCAACTGGGCCGGGAACTGGTCATATTGCCAAACGCCGAGCTCGCCAAACTGCAGCAGCGCCATGACATGAGCGAACTGCCGGCCATTCCCGGTCTCACGGGCTTGCCGGCGGTTCTCGACGAACGCCTGCAACAAGTCAGCGAGGTTTATCTGGAACTTGGCCTCGCAGACCAGTTGCTTCATCTGAGCGGTCCGCTGTTTCAGGCGCTGACCAAATTGGCGCGCCCGTTGAAATATGCTGTGCCGATCCGCTCCATCGACATCAATCGCGACGATCCGGCCCAGGACTTGGAGCAGATCAACCGGGCCATCAGTCAGTTTACCCGCCTGCGCATTCAGCAACGTCTGCAGGACACGCTGGAACTACCACCGTTGCCAGAAACCGCCCACCGCGTGATGCAACTGCGGGTCGATCCCGACGCCGGGATCGCCGAACTGGCCGAAATCGTCGAGACCGATCCCAGTCTGTCGGCGCAGGTGGTTAGCTGGGCCAGCTCGTCCTATTACGCCGCCCCCGGCCGTATCCGCTCGGTCTATGACGCCATCATGCGGATCCTGGGCTTCGACCTGGTGATGAACCTCGCCATGGGGCTCGCGCTCGGACGCACCCTGAAACAGCCAGCGGATGCACCGGCCGGCTTCACGCCTTACTGGCAGCAGGCGGTGTGGATGGCCACCACCGCCAGCGCTCTGAGCACCGCTATCCCCCGCGAACACCGCCCGGAATTTGGTCTCTGCTACCTGTCCGGCCTGTTGCACAGCTTCGGCTATCTGGTGCTGGCCCATATCTTCCCGCCCCACTTCTCCCTCATGTGCCGCTATGCGGAATGCAATCAGCATCTGGATCCGGCCTACATCGAGCATTTCCTGCTTGGCATTACGCGCGAGCAGATCGGGAGCAAGCTGATGGAACTCTGGAACATGCCCGATGAGGTGGTGGTGGCCCTGCGCCAACAAAAGAGCCCCTTCTATGAAGGTGAGCACGCAGCTTATGGCGGCCTGCTGTTCATGGCGACACAACTACTGCGTCAGCGCGGACTCGTCGCGGGCCCGGCATTGCCCATCCCTGCCGCACTCTACGAGCAACTACATCTGGATCCGAAGGATGCCGAAGACGCCCTCCAGGAGATTCTTGAATCCGCCGATGATCTGACCTCCATGGCGAACAGCCTGGGATAACCCACGCGCCATCCCAGCCTCAGGCCGGCGGCTGGGTGGTTCCGCTAATCCGGTCGAAATGGACCTGCAATAGATCACGCGCGGCCTGCAAGATGGCCTCGCGATGCTCCCGCTCCAACTCATAGCGTCTATGATCCAGCTTGCGCACAAAGCGCCTGTCGGTCTGCAGACGCGCGGCGTGGGTCGGCATGTGTGCCATTGACTCGTACATCTGGTTAAGAATCTGAAACCGGGGCTCCTCGATGAGTTCGGGCGCCAAGGTGTCGAGCAGGACCTTGAGACGGATACAGCCCTCCGACAGTTCCATCTGATCATCCAGCATACAGCGCGCCAGCACCCGCACGCTTTCCACTAAATGCTCATGCTGACGCGACCACCGCTGATCCCGCGCGGTCTGGTCACGCCGCGCCTGACGCAGCAGGCCAAGCTGACGGGCAATGAACCAGCCAAGCACGACGCTGACCAGCAGCCCGCCCAGGATCAGCAGCCACTGCATTGATTCGGTCATAATGGGTCCTTTCCACAACGATTCTGGCAGCGTCTCGCAACGCGCTTTTCGGGATTATGCAGTCAAGCGGGCGCGAAATTGAAGTCTTGCGCCTGGCAAGCAACCACTAACGCATTATAATGCGCGGGCCTGCCCGTGAATGGATTCTTTTGATGCGTCTCAAGTTACTGTTTTACACCGCTCTACGCGTCAGTGCGCCCTTACTGGCTGGCGCACTGCCCATGGCCGAAGCCAACACCGGGGCGCAACGCCATGATCCGGGTAAACTGGAGGCCTGGCTGATGCCAGGCGTGGCCACCGGAAAGCTCGACTGGAACGTAGCTCATCCAAGCGGGTCACCCGATGTGCTGTCGGAACTTATCTTCGACAACATCCGCACCCTCACGCTGGAGGCGGGCGCCCGCTACCAGTTCACGGACGCGCCCCTGCGCAATCTACAACTTCGCGTTGCGGGCCAGACCGGCCTCGTACAGGATGGCGACGAGCACGACCGCGACTGGAACGGCAATAACCGCACCCAGCTGTATAGTTATTCCCGGGCTCACATCAAGTCCAACCGCGTCGACCAGGCCCAGGCCGCCGTTGGCTATACCTGGGTCTCGGCGGAACCGGTCTCGCTCACGGCCTACCTAGGGTATGAGTGGAATCGCCAGCATTTGCGCATCACCCATGGCAGGCAGCTGCTGGACACGGAACATCCTAGCCAGAACGACACACCGATTGTAGGCCTGCACAACCGCTACAACGCCGACTGGCACAGCGGCTGGCTGGGGCTGGAGGCAATCTGGGAACCTCTCCATAAGCACCAAGTG
>CAYXVO010000395.1:0-3333 GCA_964467875.1 uncultured Pseudomonadales bacterium
AACGAAGACAGCGCACGGGTGGTTGAAGGGCTGGTGCAACAAGGCTGGGTTGTGGTGCCGGGATTTTTCGGCGAAACGCTGGTTGAGCAGTTGCAGAACGAGATCCTGGCCTTGCAGGCCCGCGACGAGCTACAACGGGCGGGGATTGGACGGGAGCAGGAGCATCATCGCAATGATCTGATTCGGCGCGACAAGACCTATTGGCTGGACGGATCCACCCTGGCGCAATGCCGATACCTGGAGTTGATGGAGCAGCTGCGCCTACAAATCAATCGCGAGCTGTTCCTGGGTTTGTTCGACTTCGAGGCACACTTTGCCCTCTATGAGTCTGGGGGGTTTTATCGCAAGCATCTGGATGCGTTTCAGGGGCGTTCGAGCCGGATTGTGTCGGTGGTGAGTTATCTGAATCCGGGCTGGCAGGAGCAGCATGGAGGTTGCCTGAATATTTACGATCCGATGGGAAACACCTGCGTGGCGCAGGTGATGCCGGAAGCCGGCACCCTGGTATGCTTTCTCAGTGAACAGATCCCGCACGAAGTGACGCTGGCGCAACGAAGCCGCTGCAGCATTGCGGGCTGGTTTCGGCGCAACGAAAGTATCGGGGGACTGGTAGATCCGGCAACCTGAAGCCCTGGTTTTGATCTTGTGCCCCTTTGCCTTCTTTGTTATGATCCGCGGCGCCTTAACCGTAGGCTAGGCCCCATGGCCACTCGCCAGGACAGCATGCTTTGTTGAAGCAGCATTCCAGGCCGCTGATGGTTCTAGATTAAGGCAACATCGCGTTATGGTGGCTCCTGTTGGTCCCCCCGCAACAATAAGCCGTGAACCTGGTCAGGCCCGGAAGGGAGCAGCCACAACGGCCGATTTGGGTGCCGGGGTGTGGCTGGCAGGAGTCGCCTCCAAATCTCCTGCTGTTGTCTTCCCTCGTTAACTCCTGCATATCCGCGATAGCTTGTAGAAAGCTGACGGCGGTTGCTAGATCATGCTATCTTTCCAGGCCATGTGTTTTCCTGGGCCAGGCTGTCGTTAATACGTGTATCTCCTTCGAGTTCAGTCGACGCAGTTGGTTATCTGTGACTTATCAGGTTTTGCAATGACTTATCGGGTTCTGCAATGACTTATCGGGTTCTGCAATGAGCTATCAGGTCCTGGCGCGCAAATGGCGTCCGCAGTCTTTCCTTGAAATGGTGGGGCAGGAACACGTCCTGAAAGCGTTGGTTAACGCCCTGGATCAAGACCGCCTGCATCATGCCTATTTATTCACCGGCACCCGTGGTGTTGGTAAGACCACCGTCGCGCGTATCTTTGCCAAGTGCCTCAACTGTGAAACCGGAGTCACCTCCAAGCCCTGCGGCACCTGTGGCGCCTGCCGTGAAATCGTCGAGGGCCGCTTCGTCGACCTGATCGAGATCGACGCCGCGTCCCGCACGAAAGTCGAAGATATGCGGGAGTTGCTGGAGAACGTCCAGTACGCACCGACTCGTGGTCTTTTCAAGGTATACCTCCTCGACGAGGTGCACATGCTGTCCACGTCGAGTTTCAATGCCCTGCTGAAAACCCTTGAGGAGCCGCCGCCCCACGTTAAGTTTTTGCTGGCGACAACCGATCCACAAAAACTACCGGTGACGGTGCTGTCGCGCTGCCTGCAGTTCAACATGAAGAACATGTCGCCGGAGCGGATTGTTGGCCATCTCAAACGTGTTCTGACGGAAGAGACCATTGCTTTCGAAGAGCCGGCGCTGTGGCTCTTGGCGCGAGCGGCGGATGGCAGCATGCGCGACGCCCTGAGCCTGACCGACCAGGCCATCGCCTTTGGTGGCAATCGCCTGGGGACCACCGACGTTAGCGTCATGCTGGGAACGGTAGACCAGGGGCAAGTGTTTTATCTGCTGGATGCCATCGCCCGCCGCGATGCCGCAGGGCTGTTGGAGCAGGTGGCACAGTTCGCCGAGTTTTCTCCCGATTACAGCCATGCGCTAGACAGTATGGCGTCGGTGTTGCACCGGGTAGCCGTGGAACAAACCGTGCCCGGGGCACAGGACAATAGTCAGGGCGATCATGCAGAGGTGCTGCGCCTGGCTGGCCAGCTGGCGGCGGAAGACGTCCAGCTGTTCTATCAGATTGCCATTCAGGGACGGCGAGATCTCGCGCTGGCTCCCGATCCCCGTACTGGGTTCGAGATGACGCTACTGCGCATGCTGGCGTTCGTTCCGAATGCGCAGTCCGCGCCGGCGCAGGTTGAGCTGGCGGGCAGCACTTCTGCCGCTGCGGGCACGTCCGCAGTTGTGGCGGCCCAGGGCGAACCCGCCGCAGCTCGGCTGGAGTCGGTGTTTTCGGCGGCGCTTGCCTCAAGCCCACGACAGCTGAATGAGACACCCTCTGTGGTGAGTTCGTCCACGCCGGTCGCGGACAATGTTGCAGTCGGAAACGGTGGCGCAGCCCGAGGCAATGCAGCCGCCGCGGACAATGCTGTAGTCGAGGACAATGTCGCATCTGAAGACGATGGCGTCTCCGAGGACAATACTGCACCCGCGAACGACATTGCAGCCGTTCACGACGATGCGCCCATAAGCGACAATGCAGCCGTGAACGAGCTTGTAGTCGCGATGGATACAGCCGTCGCGAAGGATATCGCGGTCGCGGACCACCAGCCGACGGATTCGGCTTCTCCGGCGCCAACCGAGCCTGAATACGCGGCCTCCATGACGCCAGCTGCCGTTGAAGACAATAACGCCGAACAGGCCGATCCCAACGATTTGCCGTGGGCATCGGATGAGGCGATTGACGCGCAAAAAAAAACACTGATGATCGATGAGGCGCCGCCTCTTGATGCCTATTCCGACGAAGAAATAGACAGCGCCGACGAGACTGAGCTGGGCGAATACTACATGGACGCGTTCGTCGACTCCCTGGCTGAGTCCGTGCCGCAAACGGCCGCGGACAGCGGGGCTGATTTGGAAGCCGGGCTGGCAGAGGATGACGAAGGTGGCGCATCACAGCGACCGCCGTCCGAGCAGGGCCCCCTGATACCGGTGCCATCGTTGCAGGGTGAAGCGATACAAAGCGAATCCTGGGTTGCCTTGCTTCCGCGCCTGGAACTTTCCGGACTTACGCTCAACCTGGCAATGCAGGCCGTTTTGCATGAGATTGCCGGCGACCGTTTAGTGTTTGTGATGGATGGGCGGCATTATGATTTATTGAATCAGAGTCACCGCCAGCGCATCACGCAGGCGCTTGAGCGGGTTTTGGGCCGAGCGTTGCAGATTGAGTTCCAGATCGGCGAGGCGCAGTGGGAAAGCCCAGCCCAGCACCGACGTCGTCAGCAGGCCGAAC
>CAYXVO010000396.1:0-3314 GCA_964467875.1 uncultured Pseudomonadales bacterium
TCTCCCGCAAAGGACAGCCGCCTGCAGATTGTGTCTATCGGGATCAGATCAGCAAACTGCGTCGTCTGGGCCGTTATCAGGTGACGGTGCTTGCCGATGGTAAGACGTTCAAGCGGGAACATGCCCAGATCGTGCAACTCCAGGCGCCGATCGAAGTGGAATTGGAAGGCGTGGGGCAGGGCGAGGATAGTTTTTACCGTCTCAGTATTGTGCGGCGCAGCGACAACATCCTGGCGATGGAGTCTCACGCGTCGGTCTCCATCAGAATGCCCGACGGTCGCCAGGAAGTGCGAGCGGCGCCCTTTTTTAGCGACAAGAATCGCTGGGAGCTGGAGCTCAGGCCTTTGGCCGGAGACGGCCAATATCTGGCCCAGGTCAGTCTGGACGGCGTGGTCAAGGGTGGGCGCCAGTTCCAGTTGCAGCCCGGTGCGGTATCACTGGTATTTCCGCGTCAGGATGGCGCGCAGGGTGAGTACCGTTCGCTAATTACCGCAGCTGTTGCCGAACAGTCCATGGAAGCGGTGGCGGCAGTGGCGCAGCCCGCAGTGGAAGAGGCACAGCCCGCAGTGGAAGAGGCACAGCCCGCGGCGGAAGAGGCAACGTCGCCGGTCGAGGCGGGCATCGTGGATCTGGCGCAGGCGGCCGCCGAGGCTGCCCAGTCCGACGCGCTCGAGCAGGCAGACCCGTCCCAGCCGCAGGATGATGAGGCGGAAGATCAGGTTGAAGCCAGTGGAATGCCCTGGCTGTGGGTAGGGCTTGCAGGAGTCGGTGTGGCCGGTGGCGCGGGATTCTGGTGGTGGAGACGTCGCGCGGCGCCATCCCAAGGGAGCGATGTGGAGAGCGTCCAGGCGCGGACTGGCGAGCCGGAACACGAGGAGATACAGAGCGAAAAAGTAGCAAGCACCGCCCCTAGCGACATCAGCGCGCCCGAGGCCACGGTTGTCGCTGCAGCGACCCTTATGGTGGAAGATGAGGTAACGGACGACTTGGGGATGGATGAACCGGAGCCGGTTGCATCACCGGATGATCAAGCAACGGCGATGATGGACGCCAGCGCCAGCCAAGAGCCTGATCTCTTGATCCCCAACAACCAGGTAGAGGATGAAGCGGCTGAGCCTGATTTGAACCCCGATGAGATTGTGGACCGAATTCTGGCGGAGAACCAGGCGATGGCCAGCGACATCGAAGAAGAGTTCAACCTTGAGGATTTCGATATCAGCGAGCCTGATCGAGAACCTCCCAAGCCAGGGCTGTAATGGCCGGGTTGCGAGGCAGTAGCGGGGTCAGGCGTTGGATGAACCAGGCATTGGGAGAGCCATGCGTTGTGAGAGCCATGCGTTGTGAGAGCCATGCGTTGTGAGAGCAAGGGGTTGTGAGAGCGAGGCAGCGCAGGCGTGAGCCCGGTTCACCGGTCTGCCGACTTCTGCTAATGTGGGCGGGTGCCGTGCGAGCACGCTGGAAACCGGATAGCAAGGCCTGATGCCGTGCTCTTCGTTTGTCGGCTCGGCGGCCCCTTGAGTGGATATGTTTGCAACCGATCTGACGGAGGCCAAGGCCTGTGTGTGAGTTGCTGGGAATGAGTGCCAATGTCCCGACCGACATCTGCTTTTCGTTCAGTGGCCTGATTCGACGCGGTGGCGAAACCGGTCCCCATAAGGACGGCTGGGGCATTGCTTTCTACGAGGGCAGGGCGATCCGGGAGTTCCGGGACCCGCAGCCCAGCTGTAGCTCCGAAATTGCCCGTTTCATACGGGACTTTCCCATTAAGAGCCGGATCGTCATCAGCCATATCCGCCAGGCCAATGTTGGCGGCGTGTCGCTGGAGAATACCCATCCCTTTATCCGCGAACTGTGGGGCAGGCTTTGGTGCTTTGCCCATAACGGTCAGCTGACGACTCACGAAGACCTGCGTTCCAATCACTTCTTTCCAGTGGGAACGACTGACAGTGAAAGGGCCTTTTGCTGGCTTTTGGATGGCATTAAGGATGAGTTCCCCTGGGGGGGCGAGGCGACGGATACTGAGGCCCTGGCAGGTTTTATCAAGCAACGTTGTGACAGTCTGCGAGAGCGCGGGGTGTTCAACATGCTCTTCTCCGATTCCGAGCATCTGTTTGCCTACTGTTCGACCAAGCTGAGTTGGATCACCCGTCATGCGCCTTTTGGCTGTGCCACGTTAGAGGATGCGGAACTCACGGTGGACTTCTGCCAGGAGACGACACCGCAGGACGTGGTTACCATTATTGCGACCGAACCCCTGACCAGTGATGAGGTTTGGTCGTCTATGGAGGCGGGTGAACTGCTGGTGTTCCGGAAAGGAGAAAAGCTGCTGCAATTGCGTTAGCGAGCGGTTGTATTGAATAACAGGATTAGCAGGAGCGGCAGGAGTAACAATTGACAGGCAGCGCTACCCTGGCCCTGCCTTGAAAGAGCGGGGCCAGGATGGGGCTCGACTATTGCTGCGTTTCGTTCTCGGTGAAGACCCCTTCGAACAGCACCGTAGACAGATAGCGCTCGGCCGAATCGGGCAGAATGACCACAATCATCTTGTTCTCGTTGCCGGGCTGCGCAGCAACTTTCAATGCCGCTGAAACGGCTGCACCGCCGGAAATTCCACAGAGTATCCCTTCCTCCTTCATCACTCGGTGCGCGGTTTCAATGGCGTCTTCATTGGTGACGCACTCCACTTGGTCGACCAGTGTCAGATCCAGGTTCTTCGGTACGAAGCCGGCGCCAATACCCTGAATTTTATGGGGTGCAGGCTTGGGCTCTTCGCCGCGCATGGTTTGCGCGATAACCGGCGAAGCAGAGGGTTCAACTGCAATCGCAGTGATCGCCTTACCCTGGGTTTTCTTGATATAACGGGCGACGCCGGTAATGGTGCCGCCCGTGCCGACGCCGGATACCAGGATGTCGATCTTGCCGTCGGTATCGTCCCAGATCTCAGGCCCAGTCGTCTTCTCATGAATCTCCGGGTTGGCTGGGTTATCAAACTGTTGCAGCATCAGGTGTGTACTCGGGTCCTGGGCAACCAGCTCTTCAGCCTTGGCAATGGCGCCTTTCATACCCTTGGCGCCTTCTGTCAGGACGATCTCGGCACCCAGTGCCTTCATCAGCTTGCGACGCTCCAGGCTCATGGTGGCAGGCATGGTCAGGACCAGCCTGTAACCGCGGGCTGCTGCCACATAGGCCAATGCAATACCGGTGTTGCCGCTAGTGGGCTCCACCAGCGTCATGCCGGGCTTGAGGCGTCCGGATTTCTCGGCATCCCAGACCATGTTGGAGCCGATCCGGCACTTCACCGAATTGGCCGGATT
>CAYXVO010000397.1:0-3312 GCA_964467875.1 uncultured Pseudomonadales bacterium
GATGGCCGCAAATCTGCATTGAAAGAACAACGTCTGGAAGTGAGCGGGTAGTAGGTTGTGGAGTGTGAGTTGAAGCAGACGTACGGGTTGGGGTTTCGTGGTGCCATGGTCTGGTTGGCGCGGGTCTGGCTGGTCGGGATATGGCTGGCGCCCGTTCAGGCCGAGGATCTGGTGTTGGGTACGCCCGCGCTCGTCGCGGAGCAGACTGAAGAACAGCGGCTGGAGGCGCGCGGTGTATTGCTGCCCGGTGCCGAAGCGGTGCTGGCGAGCCAGATTGCCGCGCAGGTGGTGGCGCTGCCATTCAGGGAAGGCGACAGCTTTGCGGTTGGCGATGTTCTGGTCCGACTCGACTGCGGCTTTTACGAAGCGCAACTCAGCGCCGCCCAGGCCGCCGCGACCGCCGCGCGGATCCAGTTGCAGAGCGACCAGCAACTGGCCGAACTCAATTCCATTGGGGTGCTCGAGGTCCAGCTGTCGGAAGCCCGCTGGCGCCAGGCGGAGGCGGAGGTGAAGCTCAACCAGGTGCTCGCCGATCGCTGTATCGTCACGGCGCCGTTTGCCGGGCGGGTGGTGGAGCGTCTGATTCACCCCCATGAGAGCGTGACGCCGGATGTGAAAATGCTGTCCATCGTGGCGCGGACCGCGCCGGACATTCGCCTGGTGGTCCCGTCCCATTGGCTGGCCTGGCTCGGGCCAGGCAGCCGCTTTCAGTTTCAGCTCGACGAGACCGGCCAGGTCTTGCCCGCCAAGGTAACGGCGGTCGGCGCCCGCATCGACGCGGTTAGTCAGACGATCTCGGTGCGTGCGGCTTTTGACGGTCGCGCGGAGACATTGACTCCCGGCATGAGCGGAACCGCCCGCTTTGAACCGCAAGCCACGGCGAAGGTGCGGTGATGGCCGAGCCGCAGTCCAACGCCATTGCATCCGATGCTCGCCAGGAGCTGCCCAAGGCAGCCTACGCCAGTTTCTCGGCCTTCCTGCAGCTGGAGCGGGCGGCCCGCCACGCCCAGACGCCGGAAGCCCTGCGTTTTGTCATGGTCAACGAGACCAAGCGCCTGCTGGATTACCGCCAAGCAGCCCTGGTCCTGTTCGTGCCACCCGCCGCCCCACGCATCGAGGCCATTGCTGGCGTGGCGATTCTGGAACGCAACGCGCCTTTTCTGTGCTGGCTGGAACGGGTCATGGCCCAGCGTGCGACCACCGAGCAGGTATTGCAGGTCCATCCAGTCGAAGCCGCGGACCTGGCGCCCCAGGAGCGGGAAGATTGGTCCGAGTGGGGCGCCGCCCATGGTCTCTGGATTCCGCTGAAAACCCCCGACGAGCAACTGATCGGCGCCCTCTGGCTGGCGCGGGACAAGCCCTGGCAGGCCGCCGAACAGACGCTGGCGCAACAGCTGGCGGATGCCTACGCCCATGCCTGGGTAGCGCTGGTGGGCGAGGCCAGGGCAACCCGCGCGCCGCGCAAGGTCAAGGTGCTGCACGGTGTGCTGCTGGCACTGGCTGTGCTGGCGTTGTTGTGCGTTCCCGTGCGCCAATCAGTGCTGGCGCCGGCTCAGGTGGTGCCTCAGGAGCCCGATCTGATCGCCGCCCCCTTGGATGGAGTGATCGCCAGCTTCGCCGTGGAGCCGAATCAGAACGTGCAGGCCGGGCAGGAGCTGTTCCGCTTCGAGGACACCAACCTGCGCAGTCGTCGCGACGTGGCGCAACGCACGCTGGACGTGGCCAAGGCGGAACTGCATCGCGCCAGCCAGGGCGCCTTTACCGATCGCGAATCCTCCTCCCAGCTGGCCCTGCTGAAAGCGCGGGTGTCCCTGCGCCAGGCGGAACTCGATTATGCCCAGACCCTGCTGGAGCGGGTGGTGGTGCGGGCCGAGCGGGCCGGGGTGGCGGTGTTCTCCGACCGCCAGCAGTGGATCGGCCGCCCGGTAACCACCGGTGAGCGCATCATGGTGCTGGCCGATCCGACCCGGAGCGGGCTGCGCATCGACCTGCCGGTGGGGCAGTCGTTGCAACTGGAAACCGAGGCCGAGGTAGTGCTGTTTCTGGACAGTGATCCGCTGCGCCCCGTCGCAGCCAGCCTGGAACGGGCCAGCTATGAGGCGGAACCGCAAGCGGACGGAACCCTAGCCTATCGTCTCGATGCCAATTTCATAGCCGAGGAAACACCGCCCCGACTGGGCTTGCGCGGTACCGCCAAAGTCTATGGCGAACCGGCGCCGCTCTTTATGTACCTGTTCCGCCGGCCGCTGTCGGCGCTGCGCCAGACCATCGGCTGGTAACGTGAGGGGGCAAACATGAGCGCCACTGCCGCCATTCTGCCTGGCACAAGCGCCGGCCCAGACAGTCGGCTGCCGCCCTTAAGGGACGATCTGCGCCTGTATCCGGCGCCGCCCGATGCCGATGGCTCGCCCACCTGGAGCGTCTACGATCCGGTGCGGGGCCGCTACTTTCGGGTCGGGCTGCTCGCCTTTCGGTTGCTGAGCCATTGGCGGCTGGGACATCCCGCACGGGTGTTGGAGGCGGCCCTGGCCGGCACGACCCTGGAGGCGGGGCCCGATGATGTGGAAGACCTGCTGCGTTTCCTGCGCGCCAACAACCTCATCGCCGGTACGGCGGCGGGCCAGCTGGAGAGCTATCTGGCCCAGGTGAAAGCCACCAAGGTGGGGTGGGGCAGTTGGCTGCTGCACAACTATCTCTTTATCCGTATTCCCCTGTTGCGGCCAGACCGTTTCCTGGCCCGGAGCTGGCCCTGGGTGCGGCCATTGTTTACCCGTAACTTTCTGCTCATCGTGCTGGCGTTGGGATTGGTGGGCCTGTTTCTGGCGCTGCGGCGCTGGGACGAGTTCGCCGGCACCTTCCTGCATTTCTTTTCCTGGGAGGGGGCGCTGCTGCTGGGCGGCACCATTGCGGTGACCAAGGTGTTGCATGAGTTTGGCCATGCCTACATGGCCAAGCGCTTTGGTTGCCGGGTGCATTCCATGGGGGTGGCCTTCCTGGTGATGTTCCCGGTGCTCTTTACCGATGTCACCGATGCCTGGCGCCTGGTCTCCCGGCGCCAACGCCTGCTGATCGGCGCCGCGGGCATGCTCACCGAATTGTCGCTGGCCCTGATCGCCACCTTGCTCTGGAGCTTTCTGCCCGACGGCACCCTGCGCAGCGCGGCCTTTATGGTCGCCACCGTAACCTGGGTGACGACGCTGGCGGTGAATCTCAACCCGTTCATGAAGTTTGTCGGCTATTTTTTATTCTCCGACTGGCTGGGCGTGCAGTACCTGAAGAACCGCGCCTTCGCCCAGGCCCGCTGGCGCCTGC
>CAYXVO010000398.1:0-3290 GCA_964467875.1 uncultured Pseudomonadales bacterium
CCAGGAACTCGGACTTGATGCGGCTGGCCTCCAGGGCCTCCTTGCGCGCCATGTCCAGTTCGATGTTCTGGATTTCGATGGTCTCTAGGGTCTCGCGCAAATCTTCCGTGGCCTGCTCGACGTTCTGCTGCATTTCCTCGTAGGCCGTACTCAGGGATTCCGCCATGGAGTTAATGCCGGATTCGAGCAGGTGAAGCTCTGGGCTGGATTGGGTAAAAACCCGGGTTTCCAGCTTGCCATCCTTAATGGCGGTGGCTGCTTCGGCAATCTGGATGATGGGTTGGGTGACATCGCGACTCATGCGCATGGCAACGAGCCAGTTGATCAGTAGTCCCAGCAGAGTTAGCGCAAGCATGGTGATGTAGGTCTGGTACTTCTGCAGGCGGGTACCCGCCTGAGACAGCTCAAGGACGACCCAGCCCACGGGGCGGGCATCCGGCCCGCTTGGCAGGCGTGTGTCGAAGGGTTGGTCCAGCAGGTCATCGATCATCAGCTGCTGCAAGCGAATTGGCACAATGACCTGGATTGCATCGGAGAGCTTGCGGTTGGTGATGGTTGCGGTCAGAAGCTCACCGAGGTTGTCGAGCTGTGATAGGCGTGGGCCGGAATGGGCCAGCACACGCTGGTTCGCGTCGTAGAGTGCCACCGAGCGGATGTCGCGCTCTTCCAGCGCGGAGTTCGCCAGGCTCAGCAGTAAGTTGCGGTGCTCATTAAAGACCCCATATTCGGCAGCCGAGGCCAGCTGGCGTGCCGTGGCCAGGCCGCGCTCCAGCAGGAGGTTGTCCAGGTCAGCGAGCCGGGTTTTGGTAAAAATGGTGCCCAGTGCCACCGCCAGCAGAATCGTCGGGAGCATGGCGAGCAGGACAATGCGGTTACGAATGCGCCAGCGCTTGATCATTATTGTTGCCTTGGCATGGGAAAGCGGATCTAGGTTGCCATTCTCGCTGATCTTGCGGATCCAGCCTATAGCCTGCGGTGAGCTGTCACCGTTTAGCCGTGCGCCCGTCTGGGTCGGAAGGCTACATATGGGCGCACGCATATTCCTATAGCAAAAGGATATAGCGGCCTTAGGGCTTTTTCCGTACCATGTCGGGGCCGTTGGCGCCGCCGGCCCATAGTGTAACACGGTGTTTTGTGTTTTTGCGCACTCTGCGGCGATGAGCCCGGAGCGTGTCGGACCGGATCGGGCGCAGACGGGTTTTCAGCGTGTGGATCAGCATCAGGTAGAGAATGGCTATGGCGTTTCCGACCATTGAGGATTTTGTTGGGTCAACACCGCTGGTGCGATTGCAGCGACTCGGTGAAGGCTCCGGTAATACCATTCTGGTCAAGCTGGAAGGCAATAATCCGGCGGGTTCGGTCAAGGACCGGCCCGCGCTGAGCATGATCCAGGAGGCGGAACTGCGGGGCGACATCACGCCCGGCGATACCCTGATCGAAGCGACCAGCGGCAACACCGGCATCGCCCTGGCCATGGCGGCGGCCATCAAGGGCTATCGCATGATCCTGATCATGCCGGCCAACATGAGTGAAGAGCGCCGGGTAGCGATGACGGCCTACGGCGCGGAGATCATCACCGTGAGCCGGGAAGTCGGCATGGAAGGCGCCCGCGACCTGGCCGAACAGATGCAGCGGGATGGACAGGGCAAGGTACTGGATCAGTTTTCCAACGCCGATAATCCGTTGGCCCATTATCGGACAACCGGACCTGAAATCTGGCGCCAGACCGAAGGTCGGGTGACTCACTTCGTCAGTTCCATGGGAACGACGGGGACCATCATGGGAGTTGGCCGCTATCTGAAGGAGCGCAATCCCGGTGTCCAGATTGTAGGGCTGCAGCCCCAGGAAGGCTCGTCCATTCCTGGTATTCGCCGTTGGCCGCAGGCCTATCTCCCGAAAATCTTCCATGCGGAGCAGGTGGATCAGGTGCTCGATATTGCCCAGGCCGATGCGGAAACCACCATGCGCGATCTTGCCCGGCGTGAAGGTATATTCTGCGGCGTGTCATCCGGCGGTGCCGTGGCCGGCGCCCTGCAGATTGCCCAGGATGTCGAAAACGCCGTCATTGTTGCGATTATCTGCGATCGTGGCGACCGCTATCTGTCGACTGGTGTTTTTTCCGCGTCCTGAGCGCGTACCCAGACGCCACCGTCCTCCTTATTTATTCAGTCGTTTCGAATTTATTCCGGATTAAAACACCATGGGCAGACGCCGTAACAAAAAGTCCCTACCTTCCCAGCCCGTTGAGCTCCAGATTGTCCGCCTCGGCCATGACGGGCGTGGTATCGCCCACACCGAGGGCAAGACCCAGTTCGTGGATGGCGCCTTGCCTGGCGAACGAGTGCTCGCGGTCTATACTAACCAGCGCTCGCGCTTCGACGAGCTGCGTGCGGAAGAGGTGCTGGAAGCCAGCATCGACCGGGTCACGCCACCCTGTCTGCATGCCCATATCTGCGGCGCCTGCAGTTTGCAGCACATGCATGTGGAGGCGCAGCTGCGTCATAAAGAAGCGGTCATGATCGAGCAGTTCCAGCATTTCGGCGCGGTCTTGCCACCGCAGTTGGAGCCACCGCTAGTTGACCGGACCGAGGGATATCGGCGCAAGGCCCGCCTGGGCGTGCGTTACGTCGCAAAGCGTGACGAAGTCTTGGTGGGCTTCCGGGAGAAGAGCACCAACTTTCTCACCGCGATCGACCGGTGTGTCGTGCTGGACCCCAGAGTCGGCGAACGCATCAGCGAGTTGAGAGTGCTGCTGCGCGGATTGCAGGCCCACCGCAATATTGCGCAGATTGAGGTGGCCGCAGGCGATGACGCGGTGGCGCTGATTGTTCGCAATCTCCAGCCGCTGGTGCAGGGTGACCTGGATGCCCTGTTGGATTACGCCCGGGCGCAAAACTTGCACTTGTATCTGCAGCCCGGTGGGCCGGACACGGTTTACCGGATCTGGCCGGAGCAAGCAGAGGATCGCCTCAGTTACCGGCTCGATGGGTTTGGCGTGACCTTGAAATTTCACCCCACCGACTTCACTCAGGTGAATGCGGGCATCAATCAGAAGATGGTGGCCCGGGCGATCGACTGGCTCGATCCCCAGCCCCATGAGCGTGTACTGGATCTGTTTTGCGGCCTGGGGAACTTCACGCTGCCACTGGCGACACGGGCGGCCCAGGTTGTGGGGGTTGAAGGTGACGCCGCCATGGTGGTGCGGGGTATCGAGAATGCTCGCCTGAACCAGTTGGAAAATCTTTCGTTTTATGGCGGAGACAGATATCGATCGGTGTTCCGTCTTCCAG
>CAYXVO010000399.1:0-3280 GCA_964467875.1 uncultured Pseudomonadales bacterium
CAACGCAACACGGGATTCGTTATGACATTTGCACTAGCCCTGGGTGTCGGCACCAAAAACGCAAAAGGCCAATGGCTGGAAGTCTTTTATCCAAACCCACTTCTGGCGCCAGACCCCGCTCTGGTCACGGCCGTTCAGCAAGTGCTGGGCTACGAACGGGGTAACCAGGCCATTGCGGTCAGTAAGGCGCAAATGCTTTCTCTCAGCGAGCAACTCATTGGCGAACACGCCGCCACGGCGGCTCAGCTAGCCCGCAGCGAGCGCCCGCTGGTGGTGACCGTTCTGGAAACCAACGACAAGCCCGGCTCCACCCCCGAGGTCTACCTCAAACTGCACCTGCTGTCGCACCGCCTCTGCAAACCCCATAGTCTGAACCTGGAGGCCATGTTTGGTTTACTGCCCAACGTCGCCTGGACCAGTGAAGGTGCTATCGACCTGGAAGAATTGCCCGCCCGTCAAATCGAAGCCCGCATTGCCGGCCGTCTGTTGGAAGTCTTCTCCGTGGACAAGTTCCCCAAGATGACGGATTACGTGGTACCCAAAGGCGTGCGCATCGCCGATGCGGCTCGGATTCGCCTGGGCGCGTATCTCGGCGAAGGCACCACAGTCATGCATGAAGGCTTCGTCAACTTCAATGCCGGCACCTTCGGCACCTCCATGATCGAAGGCCGCATCTCCGCGGGCGTAGTCATCGGCGAGGGATCGGACTTGGGCGGAGGCTGCTCCACCATGGGCACGCTGTCCGGCGGCGGCAACATCATCATCTCCGTGGGCAAGGAAAGCCTGATTGGCGCGAACGCGGGAATTGGCATTCCCGTGGGAGATCGTTGCAAGGTCGAAGCAGGCCTGTATGTGACCGCGGGCACCAAGGTTGTGGTGGTGGACGAGCACAACAATCCCACCAAGACGGTCAAGGCGCGGGATCTGGCCGGGATGAGCGATCTCCTGTTTCGCCGCAACTCCGTGAATGGCCAGGTAGAGTGCAAGGTGCACAGCGCCGCCATTCAGCTCAACGCGGCCCTGCACGCCAATCAGTAGTGGCGGATCGAGCTGGCTGCTGGCACTCGCGGCAGCCAGCCAACGACCAAAGCCATCAGCTCCTTTTAACCAAATTCCTTCTATGAGTCGCATTCGATGAGTCCTACCACGGCGCTGTCTCCCACCCTTGAGCTGGCCTGCGATCTGATCCGCAGACGTTCGGTCACGCCGACCGATGATGGCTGTCAGGATCTGATGATCCGCCGGCTTGAAGCCATTGGCTTCAACGTGGAACGCTTGCATTTCGGCGACGTGGAAAACTTCTGGGCACGACGTGGGACAGAGGGGCCGTTGCTCGCGTATGCCGGGCACACGGATGTGGTTCCCACCGGCCCCGAAGACCAGTGGCAGAACCCACCCTTCGAGCCACGCATAGAAAGCGGAATGCTGCTGGGCCGCGGCGCGGCCGACATGAAGGGCAGTCTCGCCGCGTTTGTCACGGCCTGCGAACGATTCGTGGCGAATCATCCCCAGCATCAGGGCTCCATCGCGTTTTTGATCACCAGTGACGAGGAAGGGGTGGCGGTCAACGGCACCGTCAAGGTAGTGGAGCATCTGACCCAACGCAACGAGCGCATCGACTGGTGCATCGTGGGCGAACCCTCCAGCACCACTGAGGTTGGCGACGTGATCAAGAATGGGCGGCGTGGCTCGCTCGGCGCGCGTCTGCGTATCAAGGGCGTCCAGGGCCATGTCGCCTACCCTCACCTGGCCGCCAACCCCATTCACTTGGCAGCCCCCGCGCTGGTGGAACTCAGTCAGGAAATCTGGGACCAGGGTAATGAATTCTTTCCCGCCACCAGCTTCCAGATCTCCAACATCCATGGTGGCACCGGTGCCACCAATGTAATCCCCGGAGAGCTGGAAATCCTGTTCAACTTCCGCTTCTCCACTGAGCTCACCGCAGACGACCTGAAGGCTCGCACAGACGAGATCCTACAGCGCCACGGGCTTGAATACACACTGGACTGGAGCCTCAGCGGACTGCCGTTTCTGACACCTCGAGGCGCCTTGGTGAATGCCGTTGCCGAGGCAATTAACCAGGTAACCGGGCGTACTACGGAACTATCGACCTCGGGCGGAACCTCCGACGGCCGCTTCATTGCGCCGACCGGTGCGCAGGTAGTAGAGCTTGGGCCTGTCAACGCCACGATTCACAAGGTGAACGAGCAGGTATCGGCAGCTGACCTGGATCAGCTTTCGGATATTTACGAACAAGTACTGGTACGTCTCCTGGCGATGCCAGGCGCCCCGTAAGTAACTTTCTCACAAACGTCTCACAAACGTCTCACAACCGTCTCAAGCGGGACTAAAGCCCATGCAACAAAAAGCGCCGGCAGAGCCGGCGCTTTTTTAGCCAAGAAAACTCATCGACCCCGGGCTAGCCCCCAGTGATCGAAACATCCTCAGCCTGCAAGCCTTTGTCACCGTCACGTACGGTAAAGCGTACCCGCTGTCCCTGACGCAATGAGCGATGGCCCTGGCCCCGAATGGAGCGGAAGTGGACGAAAATATCGTCACCCACATCACGCGTAATGAAACCAAACCCCTTGCTGACATTGAACCATTTCACGGTACCCGTTTCACGGCTATCGTTGGCATCGAATTCGGCGTCTTCCTCCGCGCCATTGCTTTTCATCAACATCATCGGCAACATGGCTGCCAGCAGAAACGCCACAAACGCCAGACCGAAAAGTGCCAGGCCAGGGCCCGTGCTCAACAGGCCCAGCCCCCACGCCAGCCCATTCTGATCTTGCACAGCGTCCACATTGAACTGCAAACTGTCACCCAATACCTGGAAGGCAATTGCGCCAAACAAAATGGGTAACAGCAGTGCCACGACGACGGAAATTGTAAGTTGTCTTGTAAATTGATCTGCTCTCATTGACCTTATCTCTACTTTTTATAACCTGTTATGGATATCGTCAGGACCTGAAATTTCGGCTGCTCGGGATAGCCAGATAGAAGACAAAGCAACCACGGCCGTTGGCTCGTCCTGACGTGAAGCTGGAAGTGAACGTCTTTTAACTTGACGCGAACCAGCGCATTAATGATAGCAAATTATGAATTTAATGACGTCCTTTCCATCAATGAAGACTGGCTCCTGTCGATAAAGGCCGATTAGCAGTGATAAAACACCGAACATCCGCTTTCCTTGGCCGTGTCTTTTCCTGACTAAAGACCCTATTGGTCCTGCTTTTCCATGACCAGCCATTGACCATTTAGCCTCATCCACAAGGAT
>CAYXVO010000400.1:0-3274 GCA_964467875.1 uncultured Pseudomonadales bacterium
GTGACTTCATTGGGAGGCACCGCATGCTTGAGCAACAGATGGGCGGTGAAACGGGCAAAGTCCGACTCCCGCAGGTTAATCGCCGAGACGTTGATGGAAAAGTGCAGGGCATGGCCGGCCTGTTGCAGTTGGTCACGGGCGGCCAATGCTTGGCGTAACACCCAGCGGGTCAGGGGGGTGATGATGCCGGTGCGCTCCGCCAGAATCACGAACTCATCCGGCGGAATGAAGCCATAGTCCGGGTGAACCCAGCGCAGCAGGGTTTCGACACCCATGATGCGGCCGCTCGCCAGATCCATCTGGGGCTGGAAATAAAGCTCCAGGGCATCCTGGTTGATCGCCTTGTCCAGCTCCGCCATCAGGGTCAGGCGGCGTTCATTGTACGGGTCCAGCTCCTTGGTGTAGATCGACACGTTGGCGTGCCCGGCGCTGCTGTGGTCCAGGGCGATGTGCGCCTTGCGGATCAGGCCGCTGCTGTGGCGTGCATGGAAGGGGTAGTGAGCAACGCCAATCTTGGCGCCCAAATCCAGGGCCAGATGGTCGAACTCAATGCGCTCGCGGACTTTTCCTTCCAGTCGGGTCACCCGTTCGTCCACCTTTAACACGCCCCGGTGGTGAATCAGGAGGGCCAGGGTGACACCTTCCGTATTGGCCAGATGATAGCGCTCACCACTGTCGGCTTTTTCCAGCACAATGGCGCCATCAAGCGTGGCGCAGAAGTCATTGAGCGCGGATGCCACCTTGAGTAGCAGACGGTCAGCATTGTCGTGGCCGAGGGTCTTGTCGATTTCGTGAAAGCGCGCGAGGTGGATCAGGCAGAGCATGAACTGCTGGTCGGGATGGTCGCTAATCAGGGTCTGCACCCGGTTCTCGAACAATGCCCGATTAGGCAGGCGCGTGACGGCGCTGTGAGTTGCCTGTTGCAACAGCTGGCGTTCAATCTGCTGGCGTTCGTTGGACTCGCGAATGATCAGACTCTGTGCCTCTAGGCGATCATTGCGTTCACGATAGATGCGATCGGCAATGGCGATGGACAGCAGAACCGCCTCCATGGCCGAGCCAAGCTGCAGGCCATACTGCGAGAGAAACGACGCGGGCAGGATGCCGACCCGATAGAGCAGGAATGCGGTCCCGCCAACATGCAGGCCGAGCCAGGCCACCGTGTAATAACGGGCTTCGGCAACACCTTTCCACCAGAGGAGCGGGCCGGCGATGCAGCCGACCAGAATTGCTGAAATCAGCATGTACACCGTTAGCTGGATGGAGGCGCCGTAAGGCAGCACAAACGACAGCGCCAGGCTCACCGCGCCGAATGCGGCAAGCATCTTCAGCACCCGGCTCAAAATGCGATGGTGCAGGTCGACCCTTAGAAAGCTGTGGGTGAAAAGGCAGGTCAGGATGACCGCAAGGGGCAGGATGACGACCATGATGCGGTTTTGCAGGCCTGGCATGTTTGGCCACAGGTGCTCGAACGTGCGGGCGTGCAAGGTGGACTGAATCAACAGGATCGTGATGATCAGCGCCACGTAGCAAAGGTAAGTGAATTCCCTCAACCGAAAGAATACAAAGAGGTTAAAGACGATCACGAACAACAGGATGCCGTAATACATCGCGTTGACTTGAATGGCGGCACTATCATGGGCGTAAAATTCCCGCTCGTCCCAGAGCGTGACGGGAAACTCCAGCACGCCCTCTGTGTGGATCTTGAAATAGAGGGCGTACTTCGCGCCGGGCGCCAGATCCAGCGGGAACAGGAATAAGGGATGTGAAATCAGCCGCTGGGAGAAAGGGTAATGATCGCCGGTCACGGTACTCTGAATGAGTTCATCGTTTCGCAGCAGATAATATTCAATATGGTCAAGCGTGGTGCCTTCGATTACCAGCAGTTTGCGTAGCGCGTCCGGCTGCCCGTTAATCAGATCGATCCGAAACCAGTGTGTCGGCGCGTCATAGCCAAAGCTGGTCTTTTTGGGAGGCATCGGTTGCCAGTGGGCGGCGGCACTGCCGTGGAGCAATTGGTCCAGGGTCAGCTGACCTGCCGTATCCTTCAGGAAAAGTGCCGTGGGCGTCATGTACGGACGTTCGTCCACCAGATCGGAGCCGACGGCGGGTGAGACGTGGGAGAAGGATACGACCATCAACAGGATGGTCAGCAACCATCCGCTGATCGGGTGCTTTAGGGGTTGAGGCATGGAGTCATGTTTGGCAAGAAAACATGCTCTTAAACGTAGTCGTAACAGGTTGTTTTCGCCAGTTTGTACCGCTGTGTGGTTGGCGGCCTGTGTAGGGCTTCCCGTTAATGCTGAGCCAGATGCGAGGCCCAAGCCAAGGCCCAGGGGATCGCTTCGCTTTCAGGTTCCATGGTTTCCAGGGCGTCAATCAGTAAGCGCTCCTGAACGGGGCGGCCTCTCAGTTCCAGCAACAATTCCTCCAGTAACGCACCGGCCGCGCCATAGGTATCGCCGTAGGAACTGTCGCCCAGGGTAATGATGCCAAAGGGACGACCATCGAGGAGAGGGAATTCATCCCGTAAGCGGGCATAAAACGGGACCAGGTTCGAAGGTAATTCGCCGCTCCCCGTGGTGGAGGTGCAGACCAGAACGGCGTGCTCGTTGCGGGTCAGATCGCCGATATCGGGCTGATCGAACAGATCAACGGCATGCCCGGCGCCGCGCAAGGCGTCGGCCACGGCGCGGGCGGTCAACAGGGCGGCCCCGTAAACACTGCCGACGAAAAGGCTGATATTGGCCATGAAGTTACCCTCCGAGCGTAGCTATCGGTCAAGCGCCAAGCTGCGCCGTCACGGAAGGTTGCTGGCGGGCCTGGCAAAGGCCAGGGAGAATAACCGCTTTGTCCGCATGAGTCATCTGTGAACGGGGCGGCTATCAATAGGTCATCCATAAAGGCAGATCACTGAACCGGCCATTGGCCGCTTCCTACACAGGGGCGGAGGTGGATGTGTGGGTGCCCGGCGAGGCGCTTGTTTCCGCCGGTGGCCAAGACTGGCGTGCGCGCTCCGGTAGCGCGGTGGCCACTGTCATCGCTGGCGGTCTGCTGGTACGATCGTTCTCCGACGAATCCTTGTGCCCTGGATACGTCCCAGCACCCGCTGGTGGCGTGCTGTGATGTTCAGGGCGTGCCGCGGAGAGAGCCATGGCGTACTGGTTAATGAAGAGCGAGCCGGACGAATTCGGAATCGATGATCTCTATCGGGCGCCGGATCGCTCTGCGCCCTGGGATGGGGTGCGTAACTACCAGGCCCGCAATATGCTGC
>CAYXVO010000401.1:0-3274 GCA_964467875.1 uncultured Pseudomonadales bacterium
GTGTGACGGCAGCAGTCCCGTGGAGACTCCCATATCAGCGCGTATCCCTAGCTAGACGAGGATCTGCCTAACACCAATCCATCATGCTATCCGCCAATGGCAGCATCATCACGAGCGCATCCTCTCGCCCACGAGCTGCCGGATAATAACCTCTGCGACGCCCAACTTCGCGAAACCCGGTAGATTCATACAGCAGGACCGCCGGCTCGTTGGACACCCGAACTTCCAAAAACAGGCTCTTGGCACCACCACGTTGCGCACGCTCAATCACGAAATCCAGCACCCGTCGCCCAAGCCCATTTTTCTGATAACCCGGAGCAATACAAATATTGAGCAGATGCGCTTCATCTAATGTAAAGCTGAGAACGGCATGACCATACAATATACCGTCGCAATCAATTACCCAGTTTTCGTACTCACTATGGATACAGTTGCGAAAGATGCCTTCCGTCCATGGATGAGAATAGGCAGCTCGCTCGTTCACAAGAACCTGTGGCAGATCTGAATACGACATTGGCCTTAATGACACAGAAGGCACATTCGCGCCCAAATTCAGGCGCATTCCGAAAGACGTCGGAGGTGTTGCCATACATCCCTCTTCCGTTGCGGCTCAAGCAGCAATTCACCCAGGCTGAATGTTATGAGCAGCTTTGGGGCCTTGGCAGCGCCCCCATCGCCAGTGAGCTCACCAAAAGACACGGGTACGCCTTCAGCGATACCTGCCCAAACAGGAGGACACCCAAGCAGTACAACGCTGCAGGCATCAGCGGCGCTTTCTTTAACCTGCTCAAGCAAGATCTTTGCCGCTGTCGGCGCGCCTTGCCCAGGCAACCGATGATTCGAGAAGACCGGCCACTCCCAATCAAACAGACGTTCAACCTCATGCCCCTGGCAGAGCACCGACGCCAGATTAGCGAGCAAGGCGACCTCTCTATTGGCGTCAGTCTCAGGGTGCGCCAGGTTAACGAATACGTATCGCCCGTAGCGATATGCTCGCACCCGAAACTCCGGCACCAACTCAGGCAGTGACAGGGACGGCTCAACCGTATCGCCTTCGGCTTTCGCTGTTGAATCCCGGCTAAGAGCGGCCGCCGCAGAAGGTCGGTCAGGACCTGCTTTACGAGGCGCCGCAACAGCCTGAATCAGCTGAGCCGCCTGAATGACACTGCCCGACTGACTGTTTGCAGGATTAGCAGGGCCACGCCCTGCGCCGCCCACAGCCGACATGCTGGGCCGCGGAACCTGTGCCTGGGCAAACCCCGAAAAATCGCCTACGGGAGACGGTAGAGCGCCAGGCAGGCGAGCACGGGCATACCATAACGCAAGCCCCATAGCCTTTGCGTAATGCTGGCGCCGGGCCTCACCCACGACCTGCCCCTGGCTCACAACTAAACGTCGCCCTGCGGATGCTCGCGTTGAGTGTCCAGGAAAATCAAATTGAGCCCATGCACATACGCCTTGGCCGACGCCATGACGATGTCCGTATCTGCGCCCACACCATTGACGATCCGTCCACCGCGCTCAACCCGAACCGTCACCTCGCCCTGGGAGTCGGTGCCACTGGTTATGCTGTTCACCGAGTACAACTGCAAGTTCACGCCGGACTGAACGATCTTCTCAATCGCCTTAAATGTTGCATCAACTGGACCACTGCCGTCCGCCTCGGCGGAACACTCCTGGCCATCCACCATCAAAGTGCACGTCGCCACGGGTACGACACCGGTTTCACTGCAAACCGACAGACACACCAGTCGAATTCGCTCCTCAGCAGCGCTCATGGTCTCGGTGACGAGCGCCTGCAAATCTTCATCAAAGATTTCTTGTTTTTTGTCTGCCAGCTCCTTGAACCGCGCAAAGGCTTCATTCAACGCCGACTCTGTTTCGAACTTGAAGCCTAGCTCTTCCAGGCGCGTCCGGAACGCATTGCGCCCTGACAGTTTGCCGAGCACGATGCTGTTGGTATGCCAGCCAACATCCTGAGCCCGCATAATCTCGTAGGTCTCGCGATGCTTGAGCACGCCGTCCTGATGAATACCGGACTCATGGGCAAAGGCATTGGCGCCGACAATTGCCTTGTTAGGCTGGACCGGAAACCCGGTAATGGTCGAGACCAAACGGGAGCAAGGCACAATCTGGGTCGTATCAATCCCGGTATCGACCGTGAAGATATCCCTGCGAGTGCGCACCGCCATGACGATTTCTTCCAACGCCGCATTACCCGCGCGCTCGCCCAAACCATTGATCGTACACTCGACCTGGCGTGCACCATTCATAACAGCAGCCAAGGAGTTGGACACGGCCAATCCTAGGTCGTTATGACAGTGAACAGAGAATACTGCCTTGCCTGAATTTGGAATGCGCTCCAGCAAGATCCGGATCGTTTCGCCAAACTGCGCTGGAATGGCGTATCCAACGGTATCTGGAATATTGATTGTGGTGGCACCGGCTGTAATCGCTGCTTCGATGATGCGACAGAGGAAGTCGATTTCGGAGCGACCAGCATCTTCACAGGAGAATTCCACATCGTCGGTGTACTGGCGGGCTCGTTTAACTGCGCGAACAGCCTGCTCCAGCACCTGATCCGGCTGCATCTGTAACTTGTACTTCATGTGGATTGGAGACGTGGCGATGAACGTGTGGATACGTGACGCGTTGGCGCCACGCAGTGCTTCCGCCGCACGGTCAATATCCTTATCCAGAGCACGAGACAAGCTACAAATCCGGGACTCGGTAATGGTGTCGGCGATCGCCTTAACGGCTTCAAAATCTCCCGGGCTAGCGATGGCAAAGCCAGCCTCGATTACATCGACCCGCATTCTCTCCAGTGCCTTGGCGATCCGCAGCTTTTCCTGCTTGTTCATAGACGCGCCGGGGCTTTGCTCACCATCGCGAAGCGTCGTATCGAAAATGACCAATCGATCACTGGACATGCTTTTCTCCTACTGGCACCTGAGGGCGCCCAAAAATGAACGATAACAGCGCAAGAATATATTCAAGGCGCTATTGAACACCAATGATACCTGCTCGTGAGGCGGCGCAAAACGAACCGATACAGAGGGAACACCGAGGGCATCTCGAAAGTTGAAAGGTAACCCGAACAGACATCAGGGCCTGACGCCCCTTCAGATAAATATGAGCGATGCCCTTTGTCGAACAACAAACTGCTGGACATAGCGGTAACTATATCGCCATGCAGCCTCATTTCCAAGCAGCTGACGGCCCAACGTAAAAAGCCCCTGGAGGGTTGCTCCAGGGGCTCGGATAGGTGCCTGAC
>CAYXVO010000402.1:0-3255 GCA_964467875.1 uncultured Pseudomonadales bacterium
AGTTCGTCAAGCACAAGATTCTGGATGCAATTGGTGATCTATATCTGCTGGGCAACAGCCTGGTGGGTGAGTTCCGTGGCTTCAAGTCAGGCCATGGCCTGAACAACAAGTTGCTGCGTACCCTGATGGCTCAGGAAGATGCCTGGGAAGTGGTGACGTTTGAGGATGCCGCCAAAGCGCCGATTTCCTATATGAAGCCAGTATTGGCTGGATGAGGTGCGACTGCACGGGATGAGGCGAAACTCACTCCGGCTTGCGGGTATGACTCGCGAGTCGTTGTAAAATCCGCTTCAGCCCGTCATGTTCTGTGTGCTCAGCTTCCTGTAACAAAAGCTCTGCATTGTCCTGTGATAGCCGGTTTGCTTGCCGGATCGGCTTGCGGGGCCGTGATTGCGGCCTCACTTTGATCTGAATTCCCCGTACCTGTAATTCCGGCAGCTGCTGCTGGACGTCTCGTAGAATCCCTCCTTGTAGTTGCCGCAGCCTTGCCGCCCAAGCTCCAGAGTGAGTGATCAGCAGCAGGGAGTGTTCCGTGACTCCGGCGACGGTTACCTGTGAGTGCAACTCCCCCGGAATGAGCCGGTAGACTTGCTGCTGTAACGCAGCCAGGTGCTCCGAGCGGGCAATTAACTGTCGTAACGGTGAGCGTCGATCCGTGAGAACTCGTTGCAAAACTGGCTTTTCTGTAGGATCAGGAGGAGTCATGGTCGATAAACGCCGTGAGAGCTGTGTCACTTTACGGGAAATTTAAACACAACGTAACATGCTGAAACGAACGATTTGCGTTACTCTGTTACACTTTTGTTAGCCACTTCGGGTTCTACGGGTCCACTAAGTGCCGTTTCAATAGCGTTGGCAGCGCCTGTTATCGGGTAAAAACATCCTCCATGAATATCATTTTGGTCAGTCGTAAGCACGGTCAGGCAAAGACGGTTACGTTGGGTAAGGGAGTGCTCACTACAGCGAGCCTTTTCCTCACTCTACTGCTGGTCGGCGCCGGTACGGCGGCCTATCTTCTGCTCAAACCATACTTGATCCCGGGTGCGGTCGCAACGGGCACGCTTGATCCGGTCGTCGTTGCTGCCTGGGACCGGCGCCTGCAGAATCAGCGTCAGGAAATCGAGGCGCTCAAACAGTATTCCTCCGAGCAGGTTGATGCTTTGACGCTCCGTCTGGGGGAAATGCAGGCGCGTTTGATGCGTCTCGACGCGCTGGGGCAGCGTCTGACCTCTGTCGCCAAGCTGGATGAAGGCGAATTTGACTTCGTCAGCCCGCCCGCCCTGGGCGGACCGTTGGAGGTGCAGCCGGGCGAATCAAACCAGATGCCGGCGTTGCAGGCCTCTCTGGAGCAGATCCAGGCTCAGATCGAACATCGGGCACAGCAGTTGGAGCTGCTCAATGAGCTGTTCGCCAACCGCCAGTTCGAGGATGAACGCTTTATCGCCGGTCGTCCCATTTCCCGTGGCTGGCTGTCCTCCCATTTTGGTTACCGGGCTGACCCTTTTACCGGACGTCGCGCCTGGCATGCGGGGCTTGATTTCGCAGGCAAGGATGGCAGTGACATCGTCGCGGTGGCTGGCGGGATCGTCACCGCGGCGGAGGAAAAGAAAGGCTATGGCGTATTTGTCGTGATCAACCACGGTGGTGGTTTGGTGACCCGCTATGCCCATTGTAAGAAGCTCCTGGTGAAGGTGGGCGATATTGTTCAGAAAGGGCAGGCGATTGCGCTGATGGGCAGTACGGGCCGCTCCACCGGTCCCCACGTTCACTTCGAGGTCATGAAGGATGGCCGTCACGTGAATCCACTCAAATACATCAACCGGGCCGGGCGCTAGCCGCCACTCCGGCTTACTCGCTGCGCTGGCGGGCGGACGGGGGCCAGATCTTCTCTTTAACCTGTTGCGGAATTGAGGTTAGAATGTGCAGCTGCATGGCCGCTGGTCGTCGTTGAGTTGCTGGCGGTGCGTGCGGTACAAATAACCCGAGATTCGACCAGGTTCCGGCCTGCCGCCTGCATGTGCCCACATCAGCACGCTGTTGTTCGCAAGTTTGCACAAGTCCGGCGAGGCTGTACGACAGCCCGCGTCTTCGAACGCCGCGGCTCCTGCCGGACGTATTTCCGTTAATCAATGCTCGACGAGCTGTATAAGCTGGAAGGATATGTTAGCTACCATCGCCAAGAAGATCTTCGGAAGTAAGAACAGCCGCGAGCTCAAGCGGATGGGCAAAATCGTCAAAACGATCAACGAGTTCGAAGAGTCTATCGCAGCACTTGACGAACAGGCGTTGCGCGACAAGACGCAGGAGTTCAGGCAGCGCCTGGCGCAAGGCGCCACGCTCGATGATATTTTGCCGGAAGCCTTTGCGGTTGTGCGTGAGGCGTCTAAACGGGTGCTGGGCATGCGTCATTTTGACGTGCAGATGATCGGTGGTGTGACGCTGCACGAAGGCAAAATTGCGGAAATGCGCACCGGGGAAGGAAAGACCCTGGTCGCAACCTTGCCCTGTTACCTGAATGCCTTGAGTGGTAAGGGCGTTCACGTCGTAACCGTGAACGACTACCTGGCCCAGCGCGACTCCAAGTGGATGGGGGCGGTGCATGAACACCTCGGGCTAACGGTTGGTGTAATCCTGTCAGGTCAGGACTCCCAGACCAAGCGGGCGGCGTACGCAGCGGACATCACCTACGGTACGAACAACGAATTTGGTTTTGATTATCTGCGCGACAACATGGCCTTCAGCGTGGAGGACAAGGTGCAGCGCGGTCTGTCTTACTCGATCGTCGACGAAGTTGACTCGATCCTGATTGACGAGGCACGCACGCCGCTGATCATCAGCGGGCCGGCCGAAGACAGCTCCGCGCTGTACAAGCAGATCAACGAACTGGTGCCCTCACTCAAACGTGCGCCTACCCCGGAGAAGGATCAGGAGCCAGACGGCGACTACCTGATCGATGAAAAATCCCGGCAAGTGGAACTGACTGAGCAGGGTCACGCCAAGATCGAGGAGTTGCTTGCCCAGCGTGGACTCCTGGAGGAAGGCGGCAATCTCTATGCGGCCAACAACTTGGGGCTGCTGCATCACGTTTATTCGGCGGTGCGCGCCCACGCACTGTTCCAGCGCGATGTGGATTACATCGTGCAGGACAACCAGATTGTAATCGTTGACGAGCACACCGGGCGTACCATGCCGGGTAGACGCTGGGGCGATGGCCTGCATCAGGCGATCGAGGCGAAGGAAGGCGTTCGCATTCAG
>CAYXVO010000403.1:0-3247 GCA_964467875.1 uncultured Pseudomonadales bacterium
CTGGCGGAGCGGGTTCCACGGGTTACGGGCCAGGCCAAAGACATCGCCCTCTCCACTGCCCAGCTCCAGGGTGTTGAGTTTGCCCAGCAACACAGTACCGGCAGCAGCAAGACGGGTCACGACTGGATCGTCGTGATCTGGCACACAGTCCTTGTGGGCATGGGTATGCAGGGTAGTGCGGATACCCCTGGTGCTTATCAGGTCCTTGTGCGCAATCGGCACTCCATGCAGTGGACCGAACCAATAGCCTCTGGCGATTTCCTTGCTGGTGCGATGAGCATCCTGACGCGCACGGTCTGCACTGACCGTTATGTACGCGACCAGCTCGGGACTGAGTTCCTCAATGCGCTGCAGGTACCATTCGGTCAATTGGATCGGGGAAAGCCGGCCACTGCGAATGGCTGTTGAGATGTGTGCAAGGTCATGACCGCCAGCAGGCATGTCCGGCGGAGTCGGCGGCATGCTCGCGGGTCTCGTGAAGCTGAACTTTGTGAACGGTGCCACGGAAGCGGGCACGACCCTGCGCGCGAGCCTGGTCGCCGCATTCATGGCCGCAAGGCGGTTGGTCACGCCTGGCAGTACCTCGGAAGGCGCAGGGAGGCCGGCAGCAGCGGCCATCTGTGCCACCAGGGCGGGCGTCACTTCAGTCATTCGCGTGGGGGTGAAGGTGGGCGAAAATGGCGCCTCGGGCAGAGAGGACCTGCTGCCTCACACGATCAGACAGGGGTTGCCATCTGCCACTCTCGTTCGTCACCGTTACGGCACCAAGCTCGCTGCACAGGTGAGTGAACTGCCATCCTTGCCCCGGGAATTCGTTAAGGCCGGTTATGACACCACCACCCTCATCCGTGAACTTCGCAGCATGGTCAGCGCCGATGATCGGCACCAGATTCTCCAAGGTTTCGATTGGGAAGCCGGCGCTAAAGACGGCACCTGTGGCACCAAAATAGACTTCAGACGTACCGGGCTTCAGTTCAGGATGAGCGAATATCGAGTAGCGACTGCCCTGACTTTCGTGCATATCGATGACCAGAGACGGCCTGAGCTCCCTGACCAGGGTTGCAAGGCTGCTGACCTCAGCTGGGGCGTCCCGCACGGAGGAGAACATGCGGTTGAAATTGGCGACGCCCCCCTCGGCGGTGACCCAGGCAGTGAAAGCGTGCCTGTAGAGCCCGCATCCCTCCACGTCGGGCAGATTCTCGGGGAGAACCAGCCGGCGGCCCTGCAGGCGGTCGATGACCCCAGGTTCACGTGCGATGAGGCCATGGAGATGCTTCCAGATGTCCATCGGGCCACGGCCGCTCTTCTGAACGGGCATGGCCAGGAAGGATACTTCGCCCAGTTGGGCAACGGTCAGGTCCTGATCCTGGTAGATGACCTCGCCGAGCTCTGTAAGCAGTGCACTCAGGTCGGTGTCATCAGGCAGGTCTATCTGCTGTCCAGACGCGAGGCTGAGGTAGTTGCCGTAACCTTCCCAGCCCAGTGGATCGCGGATGGGGACCACCACGACCCGTCGGTCAATCCGGAGGTCCCTGGCCATCTCCAATGCTCCGTGTACGCCGGCAGGCTCAGTAGCATGGCTGCCAGAAGTGATCAGGATGGGTGGGAGATCAGCCCGGCCAGGCAGATCAATGGCATGGATGCCCCTTCCGAACAACGTCTCGCCGATTCGGCGGACGGGCAGCCCGTGTCTGTGACAGAACTCCAGCAGAGAGGCTTCGTCTTTAACTGTTGCAGGCAATGTGAGTTTACTTCCTTTCAGCAGAGCTCATACCCGCAGGCGCGGATCAAGCCGGTCACGGATCCAGTCGCCAATCAGGTTTACGGACAGGACAGTCAGCAGGATGGCGAGGCCGGGAAGTGCAGTTATCCACCAGGCGACGACCATGTACACACGTCCTTCCGCCAGGATGCCTCCCCAGGTCGGGGTGGGTGGTGGGACGCCCAGTCCCAGGTAACTGAGTGCAGCTTCAGCCAGGATGAACTGGACGAAAGCGAAGGTCCCCAGGATCAGCATGGTGCTGTAAACACCGGGCAACAAGTGTCTGATGACGATGCGGAAGGTGGGGACGCCCAGAGCAGTGGCGGCCTGGATGTATTCCTGGTCTTTCAGCGTGAGGACGACTGACCGGACGACGCGTGCGAATATGACCCAGCCGGTTATACCCAGTACAAGGATCAGGTTCACCAGCCCTGGCCCCCATACGGCCATCACGACGATCGCCAGAAGGATGAATGGGAATGCCTGCTGGATGTCAGCAATACGCATGAATAGCGCATCGATCCAGCCGCCGAAGTAGCCGGAGGCCACTCCGATGATGAGGCCGAGGAACGCTGCGATAAGGGTGGCGCTGAGGCCGACTGTCAGTGACACCCTTGCGCCGTAGACGATGCGGCTGAGGAGGTCCCGGCCGAGGGCGTCGGTCCCGAGCACGTTCTCCCATGTCCCGCCGGCGAAGACTGGCGGCAGGAGCGACTTGTTTATGAGGTCCTGAGCGAAAGGGTCGTGCGGTGCAACCAGGGGAGCGCCTATTGAAGCCAGCACCAGAATGGAGAGAGTGATGGCCGCACCGATGATGAAACCCGGGATGGGCAGGCGGCGTCTGCGCCTTGGGACGGGAGTTGTATTTTCCATACTCAGCTCCTCACACGCGGGTCAAGGAACGAGTAGGAGAAATCAACCAGGAAGTTGATAGAAACTACGATGGCGGCGATGCACAATGTCGCGGCTTGGACAAGCGGGAAATCCCGCTGTTCGATGGCCTGTACGACGAGCCGGCCGAGACCGGGCCAGGCGAAGATTGTCTCTGTGATCACCGCTCCGCCCAAGAGCGCACTGACGTCCACACCAATGAGCGTGATAATCGGGATGGCTGCATTGCGCAGTCCGTGTTTCATCACGACCGCGAACTCGTTAAGACCCTTGGATCGTGCGGTTCGCAGTGGATCGCTCTTCAGGACATCGAGCATGCTGGTGCGTACCAGGCGGGCGATCCGGCCCATCGTGAACGTCGCGAGTGTGATGGCGGGAAGCACCAGGTGAAGTGGGGTGCCGCTGCCGCCTGAAGGGAACAGCTGGAGTGTCACCGAGAACACCAGGATTAGCAGCAGCCCCAGCCAGAAGCCGGGGATGCTCTGACCCACAAGTGCCGTTGTAATCGCCAGCCGGTCGAGCAGGCTGTTCCGATAGACGGCGCTCAGGATGCCCAGGGGCACAGCCACCACCAGCGCTATGGCCATGGCCGCT
>CAYXVO010000404.1:0-3244 GCA_964467875.1 uncultured Pseudomonadales bacterium
CTGCGCTACACGCCGAATTTGGAGGCGCTAAGATATAGATTTTTCCGGCGAAAATCAACCGCCAGGCATCTGCTCCCTCTGGTCATCCCGCCAAGAATGAGCCTGGCAATGGTCATCCTGCCAGTAGATGATCGACGAATGCCGCCAGGTCGTCATACACCGACACCTTGCCCAGACCGCTCTCGGGCAGCCCTAGAAGGCTTTTCTCACCTTTGCCAGTGCGTACCAGCACCGGCTGGCAACCTGCCGCTACACCGGCTTCCAGGTCGCGAATGCTGTCACCCACCATATAGGCGCCCTGCAGGTCGACACCGAGCTGTTGCTGGATCTGATGCAGCAGGCCGGGCAGTGGTTTGCGGCAGTCACAGTGGGTGTCCGGGTGATGCGGGCAGAACGCCACCGCATCGATGCGCCCGCCAGCCGCGGCCACCAAGTCGAGCATCTTGGCGTGCATCGCCTCGAGTGCCGCTTCGTCATAGTAGCCGCGCCCGATTCCGGACTGGTTAGTGGCCACCGCGATTGCATAGCCGGCACGGGTTAGACGGCCTATGGCTGCAATGCTGCCGGGAATGGGAAGCCATTCCTCGGCAGATTTTACATAGGCATCCGAGTCCTGGTTAATGACGCCGTCCCGATCGAGAACGATTAGCGGCTTTCCCGTCAGTCCGGCGTCCATCCGCCCTACCCCTTGGTCTGCAGCAGGGAGATGTCGGCAACCTGCAGAAACAGCTGGCGCAGGCGTGACAGCAAGGCGATGCGATTACGGCGTACTGCTTCGTCGTCCGCCATCACCATGACCTGATCAAAGAAGCAATCAACCGGTTCCCGCAGACTCGCCAGTTGCGCCAGGCCTTGTTCATACTGGCCTTGCGCAAACAGGGGTGCTGCGCTCTGCTCCTGACGTTCGATCAGTTCCGCCAGCGCCCGCTCGGCCGGATCGCTCAGTAGACTCGGGTCCACCTGTGCGGTCGCGTTGCTGCCTGCCTGCTTGTCCAGAATGTTGGAGACCCGTTTGTTGGCCGCCGCCAGCGCCTGGGCTTCGGGTAGCTGACTGAATGCCGCCACGGCCCGTACCCGCTGATGGAAATCCACCGGGCGTGTGGGACGACGGGCATGTACGGCGTGGAACACTTCAGCGCTAATGCCTTCGTCGTCGTACCAGGCACGGAAGCGTTCGAGCATGTAGTCGAGTACTTTGTCCGACACCTCTGTGGCGGGCAGGCTGTCATAGCCTTCCAGGGCCCATTGGGCAAGCGTGGTCAGATCCAGTGGCAGATCCCGCTCCACGATGATCCGCAGCACACCCAGTGCCGCGCGGCGCAGTGCGAATGGGTCCTTGGTGCCGCTGGGCGGCTGGTTGATGCCAAACAGGCCCACCAGGGAATCCATGCGATCGGCGATCGCCAGGGCACAGCCGGTCAGCGTCTGGGGCAGTGCGTCGCCCGCGAAGCGTGGCAGATACTGCTCATACAGTGCAGACGCAACCTCGGCCGGTTCGCCGTCATGCTGTGCATAGTAGCGGCCCATGACGCCCTGCAGCTCGGGGAACTCATTCACCATGTTGGTGATCAGATCCGTCTTGCCCAATTCACCGGCACGCTGGGCGTCTTTTGGGCTTCCGCCAATGGCGTCCGCGATTTTGGCGGCCAGGCGTGCGGCACGCAGGGACTTGTCATGGAGACTACCAAGCTGGTTCTGGAACACGATGGGCTTGAGCGCCTCAACCCGTTCCGCCAGGCTCTGCTTCTTGTCGGTTTCGAAGAAGAAAGCGGCGTCGGCCAGGCGGGGCCGCACCACCCGCTCGTTGCCGGCGATGACCTGTTGTGGATCACGGCTCTCAATATTGGCCAGGGTGATGAAGTACGGCATGAGGCGGCCCTGCCCGTCGACAACCGGGAAGTACTTCTGATTGCCTTTCATGGTGGAGATCAAAGCCTCCGCCGGGACCTGCAGAAAGCGTTCTTCAAAGCGGCCCATCAGGGGCACCGGCCATTCGTTGAGGGCGGCGACTTCGTCCAGCAAGTCTTCGTCGATCAGGGCTTGACCCTGCACCGAACGGGCCTGCTCAATCACGCCCTGGCGGATGTTGTCACGGCGTTCCGCGAAACTGGCGATGACTAGTCCCTTCTCCCGCAACAGGGTTTCGTAGAAATCCGGCTGGCCGATGCTGATGCTGTGATTGGCGTGGAAGCGGTGGCCCCGGCTGTCCCGGCCTGCCGTGATACCCAACACCTCGCCTTCCACGAGCTCTTCACCGAGCAGCATGACGACCCAGTGCACTGGCCGCACGAACTCGATGCGGCGGCTGCCCCAGCGCATGCGCTTGGGGATTGGCAGGTTATCCAGCGCTTTTTGCACCAGTGCCGCCAGCAGTTCCCGCGTTGCCTTGCCGGCTTGCATTGAGCGATACACCACCCAGGCACCCTTGTCGGTTTCCTGGGTTTGCAACTGCTCCACGGTGGCATTGCAGGACCGCAGAAAGCCGTCCAATGCCTTGGTGGGGCGCCCTTCTGCGTCATAGGCCGCATTCACGGCAGGGCCGCGTCGCTCGATTTCAACATCGGGTTGGGCGGTCGCCAGATCACGGATACGCACCGCAAGGCGCCGAGGCGTCGCGAACAGACCGACTTCGCCATGGCTGATACGAAGTTCCGCCAATTGCCCGGTCAGACCGTCGGCAAAGGCTTGCGATAGAGACTTCAACGCCTTCGGTGGCAGTTCCTCGGTGCCGATCTCAACTAGAAAATCCTGCGCTGTACTCATGACCCAACTCCTTAAACCGTCTCGCCGGGGGATGCGGATAACAAAAGTTCCCGCCGCAATTCTTCGGCAGCCAGAGGAAAGCCCATTTGTTGCCGACGGGCGAAGTATGCCTGGGCAACTGCCCGCGCCAGGCCGCGAACGCGCAGGATGTAGCGTTGCCGTTCGGTCACGGAGATCGCGTGGCGGGCATCCAGCAGGTTAAAGGTATGGGAGGCTTTCAGAACCATCTCATAGGCCGGCAGTGGCAGTCCCAGCTCAATCAGACGGGTGGATTCGCTTTCGCAATGATCAAAATTCGCGAACAGCGCGCGCGTATCGGCCTGCTCAAAGTTATACGTCGACATTTCCACTTCGTTTTGATGAAACACGTCGCCATAGGTGACCGGACCCTGCGGGCCGTGGGTCCATATCAGATCGTAGACACTGTCGACGCCCTGCAGGTACATGGCAATGCGCTCAAGGCCATAGGTGATCTCACCGG
>CAYXVO010000405.1:0-3236 GCA_964467875.1 uncultured Pseudomonadales bacterium
TCCTGATCCTAGCAAGTCAAAGTGAGCCGCATGATAGCAGAAACCACGCGCTGGCAGCCAGACAACGGCCGTGCCTGCTGGCGAACTGGCGAACTGGCGAATATCGACATTCCGACTATATTACGAAACAGGCTATTTGTTCGCGGTGCGCCTGCCCGCGCGCGGCGCATTCGCCAACGGATGTGCTTGCAGGCCAACCTGGTCGCGCGTCGCGGCTCCTCCGTTCCTATCAAAAAGGCAGTAGAGCATCGCATCATGCTGTTTGTTATCGGTTTCATTGTTGTTGTCGCGAGTGTGCTGGGTGGTTATGTGCTCTCTCATGGGCAGATTGCCGCGCTATGGCAGCCCTTCGAGATCCTGATCATTGGAGGCGCGGCGCTCGGCGCTTACATCATCTCCAATCCCATGCACATCCATAAGGCGGTGTTTGCGACCCTGCCGAAGGTAATTCTGGGGGGCAAGTTTCATAAGCATCTGTATATGGATCTATTGAGCCTGCTCTATGGATTGTTCGACAAGGCCCGCAAGTCCGGTGTGATGTCGATTGAGGCCGATGTGGACGAGCCTGAAGCCAGTCCCATCTTCACCAAGTATCCAGCCGTCATGCGCGAAAAGGCCTTGCTGGAGTTCATCACCGATTATTTGCGAATCGTTAGTTCCGGCAACATGGCGCCCCACGAGCTGGAAGGATTGATGGACTTGGAAATCGAAACCCGTCTGAAGGAGCTGGAAGAACCCGCCCACGCGGTGCAGAAAGTCGCCGATGCCTTGCCGGGATTCGGTATCGTGGCGGCGGTTTTGGGAATTGTAATCACTATGAGCCTGCTGGGTGGGCCGGCGGAGCAGGTGGGTATGCACGTTGCCGCGGCTCTGGTCGGTACCTTCCTCGGTATTCTGCTGGCCTACGGCTTCGTGGGACCGGTCTCGATCTCCATGGAGCATCTGGCCCAAGAGGAAATCAAGGCCTACGAGTGCGTCAAGGTCAGTATCCTGGCGACCATGAGCGGCTTGCCGCCGCAGATTGCCGTGGAGTTTGGTCGTAAAGCCTTGTTCTTCAATCACCGGCCGAAATTCCAGGAACTCAACGATTACGTCAAGGCGAACTAGTGGAAGACCAGCGCCCAATCATCGTCAAACGCATCAAGAAAGGTGGTGCCGGTCATCATGGTGGTGCCTGGAAAGTGGCGTTTGCCGATTTTGCGACGGCCATGATGGCGTTCTTCCTGGTGCTGTGGTTAATGGCGACGGCGACACCGGAGCAGAAGCTGGCGATCGAAGGGTACTTTAATGATCCGGTGGGATTTGCCAGTGGCGGTACGCCGACACCGATTGATTTGGGTGGCAGCCCCGAGGTTGCCATAGCGGAAAATAATCCCGTTGGTGAAACCATGGAGGTGCCTCCGGAGCGGATCGCCGAGCTGGCCGAGGAGCTGGATCGCCAGCAACTGGAGTCGCTCCTGCATGAACTGCAGGCGCGAATCGAGGAAAGCCCTCGCCTGCGCGAGTTCAAGGATCAGCTGAAGCTGGATATTACGGACGAAGGCCTGCGGATTCAGATTGTCGATAAATCCCAGCGGCCCATGTTCGATATCGGGCAGTCGCACCTGAAAGTCTACTCCGAAGAAATTCTGTTCGAGCTGGCTGGTCCCATCTCCAGTGTGCCCAACAAGATCAGCGTATCCGGTCATACGGACGCCTTGCCATACAGCGGGCGGGAGCCAGCCTATAGCAATTGGGAGTTGTCCGCGGATCGTGCCAATGCGGCACGTCGTGCCCTGGTCCTCGGGGGATTGGCGCCGGAACGGATGGCACGGGTCGTTGGACTGGCATCATCGGTCTTGTTTGATCAGGCGGATCCGGCCAATCCGGTCAATCGGCGGATTTCCATCATCGTGCTGAACAAGCGCACGGAGCTGGAAATGCAGGCGGCGGAAGCGCAACCTGCGGACCCCAAGAAAGTTTCGCCGAAATTGCCGTCGAAGCTGAACAAGGCGATTGACCGGATTGAGCCGGTCGATCCACGGGAGCTGCGCTGGTAGGCATTGCTTTGCTCCAGCGTTCCCGGTTCGTTCCGCTTTTCGACTCGTTTCAGCTTTCCCGAGTCGCCCGCTATTCCCGGTCGTAACGCGGTTCCTGCGCTTCCAGCGTCTGCCGAATCATGAAATAACTCTCCAGCCGGCGCGGGTCGATCTTGCCAGCGTCCGCTGCATTCTTGATGGCGCAGCCGGGCTCTTGCAGGTGGCGGCAGTCCCGGAACTTGCAGTAGCCAAGTAAAGGGCGAAATTCCGCGAAGCCCTGTTCCAGTTCTGTTTTGTCTATATGCCAGAGCCCAAACTCACGCACGCCTGGGGAGTCGATCAGATCACCGCCGCTCGGTAGGTGAAACAGCCGTGCGGTCGTGGTGGTATGGGTGCCTTTGCGGGTTTGTTCCGACAGTTCCTGAATCCGGATATTCTCGTCCGGCAGGAGCATCTTGATCAGGGATGACTTGCCCACACCGGATTGCCCCACCAGCACGCTTGTGCTGTCCTGAAGCGTCGCTTCAAGCTCGTTCAGGCCATTCTGGTCGGCGGTGGAGGCATGAATGATCCGATAGCCTAGCCCTTGGTACAGGCGCAGCAGGGAATCCGTCTTGGCGCGGTTTTCGCTGTTGAGCAGATCGGTCTTGTTGAGCAGGAGAATCGGTGTGATGCCAATCGTCTCGGCGGCAACCAGATAGCGGTCGATAAGGTTCTGATGGGGCTCGGGCTCAACCGCGAACACCATCAGGATATGATCGATGTTGGCGGCGATGGGTTTGAGCTGGCCAAAGTTGTCAGGCCGAACCAGCGCGCTGCGCCGTGGTTGACGCGCCTCGATGATGCCGGTGTGATCTGGGCCGGCCCGCCAGACGACGCGGTCACCGGTGACGAGTGAGTCAATGTTGGCGCGCGCAAAGCAGCGATGGATTTGCCCCCGGTCCTCACCCTCCAACGCTTCTATGTCGAGTTGCTGGCCATAGTGCGCAATAACCAGTCCCACCTGCTCGCTGCTCAGATTGCCGGCCTGCAGCTGGCGTCCGACATCGCGCTCGTGCTTTTCGGAGCGAGTGGTACGTTCCTTCTGAATCTTTTCGATGCGCCATTGTTGACGGCGATTGAGCTTTCGTTTCGACATGGTTTTTTCTTAACGAGACGGCATGAACATTTGGGTTGCCCGGCGTGGCCGACTGCGCTCACCTCCGGCTATTCAGGGGG
>CAYXVO010000406.1:0-3228 GCA_964467875.1 uncultured Pseudomonadales bacterium
CACCTCAGGAATAATCCGTGTTCCAGCCAATAAAACCTGCCGAAACGCCCACAATATCAGCCGTCGCCGCGGCGGAAAACCCCATGGCCAGCAGGCCGGTCACTAACGAAGCACACTTCATCCTGTTCTCCCAAAAAAGATTTTGCGCCGTAAGTATAGACGCACTTACGCAGCGCAGAGCTAGAATTCAATTCCAAGTCGGCGGCCGATCTCTTCATAGGATTCCACCACATCCCCCAGCCCCTGGCGAAAGCGGTCCTTGTCGAGCTTCTTGCGCGTGGCCTTGTCCCAGATGCGGCAACCATCCGGGCTGAACTCGTCGCCCAAAATCACAGCACCGTCGGCGAGACCGAACTCCAGCTTATAGTCCACCAGCAGCATGCCGGCGGCGTCGAACAGTTGCTTGAGGATCTCGTTGACCTTGAACGTCAGACGCTTCATTTCGTCGATCTGAGGTTCGGTCGCCCAGCCGAAGGAACGCACGTGGTACTCATTGATCATCGGGTCATGCAACGCGTCGTTCTTGAGAAACATCTCGAACGTGGGCGGATTCAGCGCCAGCCCCTCTTCGACACCCAGGCGCCGCACCAGACTGCCAGCCGCGAAGTTACGCACCACGCATTCCACCGGAATCATATCCAGCTTGCGCACCAGTGACTCCTGATCCGACAGCAGCTTGGCAAAGTGCGTCGGCACGCCCTGCTCGGCCAGCTTGGTCATGATGAAGGCGTTGAACTTATTGTTCACCATGCCCTTACGGCTCAGCTGCTCGATCCTCTGGCCATCAAAAGCAGAGGTATCGTCACGAAAATGCAGGACAAACAGATTGGGATCGTCGGTACGGTAAACGGATTTGGCCTTACCGGAATAAAGTTCCTCAAGCTTCTGCATTGAGAGGGTCTCCAGAATTAAAATATCGGCAGGAATGCTGCCGCCATGATGACAAAATTAGGGACGGTAATCGACTTTGGGCGCGCTCCGGACTGAACCGTCCGGAGCTTTCTGGTTAGGCAATGTTCTCAAGGATTCGGTTGAGCAACTCGATCTGGCGTCGCTCCGTGGCGTCGGATTCAACAGCCTCCGCCCGCACCTGAATGGCATCACCCACCTGCTCAAACCGCAGGCGGAAATTATACTGATCCGTCTCTTCCGTCTCTTCCGTCTCTTCCGTCTCGTCGCCGGAGAACCAACCAAAGAGACTTCCGCCAGACTCACCATCACGCCGGAAGTTCAGCAGATAGATGCCTTCACTACGGTTCAGATCCACCACAGCCACCTCGCCATCGACCAGCGCCTGGCCCACGGCGTTCCAGGCCCGCTCGAAACTGAGGTTAAACTGCAAATACGGCGGTTCGGAATCCTCATGCAGGATCACCTTGGCGCCACCCGAAATGTCTTGCGCCAACAGGGAATAACTACGGTTCGCCTCATCTTGCGTCATGAACGCCTGAATCCGCGCCAACAGTTTCTCCTCAGTAGCCGGTTGCGCATTGGCTTGCGTCCAGCCTTGCTCCAATGACTGGCCTTGCTCCAACGACTGGCCTTGCTCCAACGAAAGCTGCCCCACTGCCGGGGCGATCCGCACCGCAATTTCGCTCGTGCGTCGCTTCAGGCCCTGGTCGAGTTTGACCTGAAACTGATACTGCCCATCCGGATTCAGGTCAAGGCTTTGCAGCAAGTCCCGTGCGCGAGCGCTATTACCAGCCAGGCTGGCCTGCATCAGCCCACTCTTTGGCGCCGTCGCAGTTACATCCAGGCCCTGGGCATTCCAAAACCGATTCAAGGCAGGCCAGACGCGACCCGGCTCTTCTCCCACCAGCAGCCAAACCTGCTCGTCGGAACGACGGATGCTGTAGTCCTGGGCCAACACTTCGCTCTCTGCTTCAGGCGGCGGCGGCACCTCGGCCGTGCGGCTCAGCGCGCGCTGCCGCTCGACATGCGGCACCGGGTAGTCATCCTGCAGTGCACCGGCATCCAGTCCCGGCGGCACCACAAGCGTGGATTCACGCTTGGCGTCCAGATAGCTCAGCGTCTGATCGGGAAACAAGGAGCTGCAGCCCGCCAGCCAGAATGGCGCAGCGACAACCAAAACTTTGACACCATGACCACTGAGACGCTTGATACTGCGGAGTTGCCTCATCGATTCAGCGCACCCGCAGCACCCAGTGCATCACGCAGCGGTGCACGGAATTGCTCACTCAGAGGTGTCATGGGCAGACGAATGCCTTCGCCGATCAGTCCCATTTCATACAACGCCCATTTGGCAGGAATCGGGTTCGCCTCAACAAACATCATTTTGTGCAGCGGCTCCAGTTTTTCCTGCAGCGCACGTGCTTCCTCGGCCTGGCCGGCCAGCGCCAGCTCACAGAGACGGGCCATGGTGGCCGGCACGACATTGGCGGTCACCGAAATATTGCCCTTGCCGCCCATCAGCATCAATTCCGGTGCGGTGCCATCATCGCCGGAGTAGACGGCCATCTTGTGCCCTACCCGCCGGATCAGGTCTCGACCACGCTCAAGATCACCCGTGGCGTCCTTGATACCGACGATATTCGGCACATCCGCCAGGCGCTCAACGGTCTCGTTCAGCATGTCACAGGCGGTCCGACCAGGTACGTTGTAGAGAATCTGGGGGATCGCCACGGATTCAGCCAGCTTGCGAAAGTGCAGATACATGCCTTCCTGGGTTGGCTTGTTGTAATACGGCGTCACGAGCAGACAGGCATCGGCACCGGCCGCCTTGGCGGCTTGAGTGAGCTCCAGGGCCTCGGAGGTGGAGTTGGCGCCGGTACCAGCAATGACGGGAAGCCGCCCTGCCACATGCTCGGCCGCACGGCGAATGAGCCCACAATGTTCGTCCATATCCAGCGTCGAAGCTTCGCCCGTGGTCCCCGCAATGACAAGACCATGCGTCCCCTGCGCCACGTGCCAATCGAGAAGCCTGTACAGACCGTCCCAATCCAGCCCGCCGTCTGCGAACATCGGAGTAGCCAGAGCAACCAAGCTACCTTGAATCATAATGTACCCCGTCTGCGATATGAAAAAGCTATGTTACTTGCGCGGTATCCGCTAAACAAGCATGAAAAGGAGCGCCTAAACGCGCAGGAAACAAGGAGTCGACTTGACAACGCTGGTTCCGAAACAGGACTATTCCCCTGCTCATGAATTCACTGAAGGCTGCAGGCAATCATGTCAAAGATCGTTTCGCGCGATACCCATCTTGTCATT
>CAYXVO010000407.1:0-3228 GCA_964467875.1 uncultured Pseudomonadales bacterium
CAGAAGCCGTTGACGATCATGGAGACGGCCTGCTCGGGATCGATGCCCCGTTGCCGGCACAAAAACAGCTGATCGTCACTGACCTTGGAGGTGGTAGCTTCGTGCTCCACCACGGCCGTGCTGTTCTTGGTTTCAATGTAGGGGAAGGTATGGGCGCCACACTGGTCGCCGATCAGCAGGGAGTCGCATTGGGTGTAGTTGCGCGCGTTGTCCGCGGTCGGCCCCATGCGCACCAGACCGCGATAGGCGCTGTTGCTGCGGCCGGCGGAAATGCCCTTGGCGATGATGGTGCTGGTGGTGTTCTTGCCCATATGAATCATCTTGGTGCCGGTGTCTGCCTGCTGCAAGTTGTTGGTCAGGGCCACCGAGTAGAATTCGCCAACGCTGTTGTCGCCCTTGAGCACCACGCTGGGGTATTTCCAGGTGATGGCGGAGCCAGTTTCCACCTGGGTCCAGGAGATCTTGGAGTTGCGACCGGCGCAGAGTCCGCGTTTGGTGACAAAATTGTAGATGCCGCCTTTGCCTTCCTTGTCGCCGGGATACCAGTTCTGCACGGTCGAGTACTTGATCTGGGCACCTTCCAGCGCAACCAGTTCCACCACGGCCGCGTGCAGCTGGTTTTCATCGCGCATGGGCGCCGTGCAGCCTTCGAGATAGCTAACGTGAGAGCCCTCATCGGCAATAATCAGGGTACGCTCGAACTGACCGCTCTTGGCGGCGTTGATCCGGAAATAGGTGGACAGCTCCATGGGGCAGCGCACCCCTTTGGGGATATAGACGAAGGAGCCGTCGCTAAACACCGCGGAGTTCAAGGTGGCGTAGAAATTGTCCCGCATCGGGACGACGCTGCCGAGGTATTTTTGGACCAGTTCCGGGTATTTCTGAACGGCTTCGGAAATGGGGCAGAAAATAACGCCGGCTTCCGCCAGCTTGCTCTTGAACGTGGTGGCCACCGAGACACTGTCGAAGACCGCGTCCACTGCCACGCCGGCCAGGGCGGCACGCTCATGCAGCGGGATGCCGAGCTTCTCGTAGGTTCTCAGCAGTTCCGGATCGACTTCATCCAGACTCTTGGGCGCATCGTCCTTACTTTTGGGCGCGGCCCAATAGATGATGTCGTTGTAGTCGATCTGGGGATACTGCACATGCGCCCAGCTGGGCTCTTTCTGGGCCAGCCAATGGTGATAGGCCTTGAGCCGCCATTCCAGCATGAAGTCCGGCTCTTTCTTCTTGGCGGAAATAAAGCGAATGACGTCTTCGTTGAGGCCAGGGGGCAGAGTTTCCGTTTCGATATCGGTAAAGAAACCGTGCTTATATTCGCCCTTGATGTACTGATCAACGGGGGTTTCTTGGGTTTTCATCCAACGTGCTCCGTATCGACTGATCGCCTTGCAAGGCGAAATACTGTGCGGACTGCTGCAAGAACACTGCCACGGTGCTGGACGAATGCGAAGCCGGCCCCGAATTAGGCGTTGCGGGTGAGTCTGGCTGGTCGTGTCCCGCAATGTGCGGCATGCATTGTACCCTCACTTCCGTCCTGAAATAACAGAGTAATGAAGTCGGATATTGAAATCAATACCGAATTGGTATTCAATCAGGTGACGGGCTAGAATCAGCGGGTGGTCATTTCCGCTTGGCGGATGAATCGATATGGTTTACTTGAGGCTTTGACAGGAATCCGGTTCAAGCGTTTTGGTGCGATGTGAACCGGACTGTTTGTATGTGATTTAAATCCGAAATAGGTGGCTTATGCTGCGTCTCGCAAAGCTTGCGGACTATGGACTGCTGATAGCCTGTCATCTCGCGACGACGCCCGGTGAGCTGGTCAAGCTGGAGCAGGTTGCGGACGTGACGGGGCTGTCCATTCCGACGGTGCGCAAGGTAATGAAATTGCTGGTCGATGCGGGTGTGGTCAGTTCCGAGCGCGGCGTCAAGGGCGGCTATTTGTTGTCGCGGCCAGCGCCCCAGATCAGCATCGCCCAGGTTATTGCCGCCGTCGAAGGTGGTTTGGCCCTGACCGAATGTTGCAAGGACGATTGCTTCTGCGATGTCAGCAAGGCCTGCACCGTGCAGAACAACTGGAATGTGATTAACCGCACCGTGGGCGAGATTTTCGCCAAAGTCACCCTGGCCGACATGGCTCGGCCGCTGACCCGGGCTGACGTGTTGTCCTATATCGATGACCGCAACGACAGCAATCGTCTGAATTATGTGGCGGTCGGCTAGCCGTTAGATATCCCGGTTACGCTCCATCGCTTCTTTTCCCTTGGTTTGCTCCAGAACATCCAGACGCTGATGCAGCGCGGTCTTGGCCAGCATATGGCCGGTAATGGGCGCGGTGATGAACAGAAAAAGGGTAATCAGCAGTTCGTGCAGGCTCAGGGTGCCGGTCTGGCTGGAAAAATAGATCGACGACGCAATCAGCATGCCACCGATGCCCAGCGTTGTGGCCTTGGTGGGGCCGTGCAGGCGCGTGAAGAAATCCGGCAGGCGGGCCAGGCCAACGGAGCCGATCAGGGCAAACAGGGCGCCGATGAGGATGAAGGAGCCGACGATGACTTCGATGAATGTGCTCATGGGTTTACCTATTCAATCTCATGGGTTTGTCTACTCAATGATGTCGCCGCGCAATAGGAACTTGCAGATCGCCACGGTGCTGACGAAGCCCAGCATGGCGATCAGCAGTGCCGCCTCGAAGTAGATCGACGTACCCTGCCACAGGCCGTACAGCAGGAGCAGCGCGATGCTGTTGATGTACATGGTATCCAGCGCCAGGACCCGATCCGGGACCGAAGGGCCTTGGACCAGGCGCCATAGGTTCAGCAGCAGGGCCAGGCAGAGCAGTACGAATGCCAGCGGAATAACCCAGTTCAACATCCGAACATCTCCTTTAGCGGCGTTTCGTAGCGCTGCTTGATCTCGGCAATGGTCGCCGTTACGTCCTCTACATCCAGCGCATGCACCAGTAGCCTTGTGTGATCGTCCGACAGCTGGGCACTGACCGTGCCCGGTGTCAGGGTGATCGTACTGGCGAGCAGGGTGATGGGAAAATCACCGGTGATATCCAGCGGCACCTCGAAAAAAGAGGGGCGCAGATCCTGCGTGGATCCCAGGATCCGGCGCGCCACGTGCAGGTTGGCGACGAGAATGTCGTACAGCAGCATCAGGATAAAGCGCAGGACGACGACTGGGCGCTTGACGTTGGGTTGTGGCGTCCAGAAGTGGAAC
>CAYXVO010000408.1:0-3222 GCA_964467875.1 uncultured Pseudomonadales bacterium
CCTGAAACGCAAGCTAGACCGCGCTGTCCGCGCCTACAAGGAGGCTTGAGCATGAGCCCGACCGAACGCAAAGCATTCGCCGAAACGATCCGCCCAGCCGTAAAAGGTCAGTCAGACAAGTTCTCCTGGCGCCTTCACCGTCGCGCCATAAAGAACGGCCGCGAGCGCGTGTATTTAATGGCCTGGAACTTTCTTGATGGCTACAGGCCGGCGATCCTTGACGACCTGAAAGCCGACTATGTGCCTGCACGCCAGATTGCGATTGGCTCCATAGATCGCGAGTTTTTCCATGGCAACACGCTGCACAACATCTGCACGCCAGGAACCCCGGCGCACGATTGGGCCTTCGGTCCTGGCCATCACGTTGGCGAGTGGATTGATATCACCGACTGGTTCTGGGAGAGCTATCTGCGGACTGGCCGCTGCCGCTTCTGGAAGTATGAACACAACTGGCAGACGATCAATCGCAACTCCCGCAAGTGCGCGCACTGTGGAAAGCATGCGCGCCGATCGATAGTAACCATCAAGAAGATTGAGCGCCGGGAGGTGTGGGCATGAAGACTGTAGAAGCCAAAGCCGAAACCCCGATGGTTATGTTCGCCGTAGAACGTGCCTGGGTACTGTATGGAGCTGCCCGAGACGCGGGAAAGATTCGGCTCTCTCACGAAATCGCAGACGCCATTCATGTAGCGCTCCATGGTCCGTATGATTCCGTTCCTGCTGAGCTGGTAGGGGGTGAGGACGACGAGCCGGACGAGTGGATGCCGCTGCCCACATAACCCAACAAGCAGGCCGGAGCAGTTGACCGGCCTTTTATTTGCGCGTAGACTTTAGCCTTACGTTATAAAAGAGTGCGGCAAGATGAGCACAAAAGAGTTCGACAAGATTGCAGACCTTACCTTCCGCTCAGACAACAAGCGGAGCCGCGTGGCGGTTAAGATGGTTCTGGTTGATGGTATGACGCAGGCAGATGCTGCGAGAGCTGTGGGAGCCACTGACGGCGCTGTTTCGATAGCGCTAAAGCGGTTCCGCCAGACTGCTGAGATTTTCAGCAGATAAAGAAAACCCGGCTGAGGGGCCGGGTTAAATGATGAGCATTACAGGAGTAATCATTATGACGCAAGATTGCGTTGCAGGCGACTATTTCACAGAGCTTGCAGATAAAGAAATTGTCGAGATGAATGCCCTGGCCGACCTAATGGCTTCAGTTGAGGCGGCTCAAGTTCTCGAAGACAAGGCCAGGTCTGCCCTGGAAAATGCTAAGGCTCTAGCCTCCGGCGTGGCTGAGCGATACCCGCACCTTGCTTCCGATGTCTATTGGGCGCATGAACGTTTTGCCAGCGTCATCCCGCAAGACGTGAAACGCATTTACCGTGACTCATTCGTAACCACTGAGCGCGCTCAGTGCGAATGCTGCAATGAGTCATACGACGTTGAATTCACGTCTTGGGCTGCGCTTCGAGACTGGAAGCGTAGGAGTGTGTCTAAGCGTGATCGTGTAGCCATTAGGCTGATATGCCCTCTTTGTGAGGCATCAGAAAAGCAGCGTCGCGACGAGTCATCAAGGCTGTATTTCGAGCAGAAAACCGAGCGCCTGCATCACCTGCGCACCATGCCGTACCGCGAATACCTGAAAACCGAAGAATGGCAGTCCGTTCGTAAGCAGTCCCTAAAAAGAGCGCGCTATCGGTGCCAGGTGTGCAATGGCCAAGGAATTCTAGATGTTCATCATCGGACGTATGAGCGGCGCGGCTGCGAGCGCCTTGGCGATCTGACTGTTCTTTGCCGAAGCTGCCATTCAACCTTCCATGATGAGAGTCACATCCATGAGTGAGCACAGCTTCGAGGTGGTCGACGCCATCAAGCACGGCGTAGAGCCGGCGGTGATCCTCAAGAACCTGCGATTCTGGCTTGCCAAGAACGCGGCCAACGGTCGGCACCTGTACGACGGCTATTACTGGACCTATAACACCGCCAAGGCGTTTTCCGTCCTTTTCCCGTACTGGTCTAGCAACAAGATTCAGAAGCTGCTGAAGAAGATGGAGGATTCCGGGCTGATCATTTCTGGATCGCACAACGAGCACCGATACGACCGCACGAAGTGGTACACGCTACCGGAGTTTGCCGTTGCGACCGATAGCGATCCGGCTGATACCAATAAGCCAAATGGATTATTGGTATCGTCCAAACGGCTGATGACAAAAAGCCAAACGGCTGGACCTATACCAGATAGTAAACCAGATGATAAACCAGATGATAAACCAGATAAGCATTTAGTCCCCGCTGTCGCGGCGACCCCTGACGATTCAGAAGCAGGGACTCAAAAGTCTCCGCAGATCGACGAGCAATTCGAGGCCGCCTGGAAAGCCTACCCGAAGCGCGAAGGTGCCAACCCGAAGAACAAGGCCCTGTCTTCCTGGAATGCCCGCCGCAAGGAAGGCGTCTCCACCGAGGACATGATGCAGGGCGTGATCCGCTACGCCGCCTATTGCACCGTCAAGGGCTCAATAGGGACCGAGTACGTCATGCAGGCACAGCGATTCTTCGGCAAGGGCCGTGAGTACGAAAACGTCTGGTCGGTGCCGTCCGGCGGCAAGCCTAGGCCGCCAGCGGGGCCTGACTTCCACTCCGGCGATACCAGCTGGGCTGATGACTTGGGAGACCTGTGATGCAGAACGCCGTTGAGATCGCCAAAGCTGTCCGCCTGGAGCAGTTCCAGGGGAGCCAGACCGGCCTGCCACGCTCCGTTGATCCGGCCACTGCTGACGTGGTGAACAAGCTGTTCGCCGAGCTTCAGTCGATTTTCCCGGCCTGGAAGCAGGCGTGGCCGACCGAGCAGGCGCTGAATGCCGCCAAACGCACCTGGATCAAGGGGTTCATGCGGGCCGGTCTCACTTCGCTGGAGCAGATCCGCTACGGCATCGACCGCTGCCGTGAATCCGGTGCCGACTTCGCCCCGAGCGTTGGCAAGTTCATCGAGTGGTGCCAGCCGACCCCGGAAATGCTTGGCCTGCCGGATGTGCGCCGCGCTTACCGCGAAGCCTGCCGCATTGCCCACCCTGCCGCAGATCGCAGCAGCGTACAGCCAGCGGTCTATCACGCCGCCTGCGAGACCGGCTTCTACGAGCTGGCCAATCTGCCCGAGGACAAGAGCCGCAAGCTGTTCGAGCGCAACTACGCCGCCACGGTGCGGATGGTTCTGGCCGGTGAAGTGCTGCGCGA
>CAYXVO010000409.1:0-1248 GCA_964467875.1 uncultured Pseudomonadales bacterium
CAATGCCGTCCTGGTGGCGCCGGTGCCCCTGGTGCTCTACGTCAGCGGCACCTGGCTGCGTTTCAGCCCGGACAGCAGCACCCCGGCCCTGGGCGCGGGTCTGGCGCAGTTGGGCATCGCGACGTTCATGTTGCACCTGCTGTACCGGGTGCTGCGCCGCAGTGGTGTGGCGGAGCGGCATTTCCGCTGGGATCCGGCCCAGGTGGCCAATCTGCGTCGAGTGGTACGCCACCTGAGCCTGATCATGCTGCCGCTGGCGTTCGTGATCGGGCTCGCCGAGCCGAATCCGGCGGCGCTGCCGGACGATGTCCTGGGTGTGCTGATCCTGGTGATCGGCTGCCTGGCCCTGAGTGTCGTGCTGGCCCGCCTGATGCTGCACAGCCCGCCCCTGTACAACTTCAGGTTCCTGCACTTCGTGGCGACCCTGCTGCTGATCCTGCTGCCCCTGGGCCTGGTGGCCATGACCGCACTGGGCTATTACTACACTGCGCTCAAGCTCGCCGACCGCTTCCAGTTCAGCCTGTTTTTGCTAGTTGCCTGGCTGCTGGCCGCCGGTCTGGCCGAGCGCAATCTGTGGGTAGCCGCCAACCGTTTGGGCTACCAGCGCGCACAGGCGCGCCGCGAAGCGGCTGGCAAGGAGGGCGCCTCCGGCGACGTACTGGCCGAGAGCAGTCTCAATATGAGCCAGATCAATCAGCAGTCCATGCGCCTGGTGAAGCTGGCGCTGTTGGCACTGTTCAGCGGACTGCTGTATTGGGTCTGGTCGGATCTGATCAGTGTGTTCGCCTATCTCGACGGCGTGACCTTGTGGGCCTATAGCAGTGGCGCGGGCGAGGCCGCAGTGCAGGTACCCATCAGCCTGCGCGACCTGTTGAGCACGGTGCTGGTGGTGGCGCTGACCCTGGTGCTGGCACGCAACCTGCCGGGGCTTCTGGAGATGCTGGTGCTGTCCAAGCTGCAGTTGCGCCAGGGCAGCTCCTACGCCATGACCACCCTGCTCAGCTACAGCATCGTCGGCGTCGGCCTGGTCAGCACCTTGTCCACCCTGGGTGTGAGCTGGGACAAACTGCAATGGCTGGTGGCGGCGCTGAGCGTGGGGCTGGGCTTTGGCCTGCAGGAGATTTTCGCCAACTTCGTGTCGGGCCTGATCATCCTGTTCGAGCGTCCGGTGCGGATTGGCGATACCGTAACCATTGGCAACCTGTCCGGCACCGTCAGCCGTATTCGCATCCGCGCCACCACCATCAC
>CAYXVO010000409.1:1262-3216 GCA_964467875.1 uncultured Pseudomonadales bacterium
AACAAGACGTTCGTGACCGACCAGCTCGTCAACTGGTCGCTCAGCGACACGATCACCCGTCTGGTACTCACCGTGCGGGTCGCGTTCGGGGCCGATCTTGAGCTGGTGCGCCGCCTGCTGCTGCAGATTGCGGCGGACAATCCGCGGGTGCTGGAAGATCCGGAGCCCATGGTGACGTTTCTGACCTTTGGCGACAGTGCCCTGAATCATGAGTTGCGGATTCACGTCCGGGAGCTGGGGGACCGGCTGGCGGCAACCGATGAAATCAACCGCGAGATCGACCGTCGGTTCCGTGAACAGGGCATCGAGGTTGCCTATCGCCAGCTCGACCTGCATCTGCGCAGCAGTGACGGGCTGGAGAAGATTATCAAGGGCATGCCACATGCCCTGCCGGCAAAGTCCGCCGTTAATGGCTGAGACGTCTCGCGGCGAGACTGCCTATAATTGCGACAGCAATGGAACAATGACGGCCCAAGGAGCCCAGTATGAACGAGCCCGCGGATACTGCCGTGTCGTCCGCCTCGGCGGGTGAAGGCGCTATTATTGCCGAATCCGCCACCCTGCGCGGTGACGAACGGATCAGCACCTTCAGCGTGCCGCGCATGGATTGCCCGGCGGAAGAGCGCCTGATCCGCATGGCGTTACAGGATCTGCCCGGCCTCGGCCCCCTGCTGTTCGACCTGCCGGCACGCCTGCTCCGAATACAGCATCAAGGAGAGGTGGAACCGCTGTTGGCGCGCTTGCAGCCGCTGGGCCTGGGCGCCCGCTTGCTCGAATCCGACGCCGCCGGCTCCCAGGCCAGCTTCGAACACAATGCCCCCGATGAAGTGGACGAGCGGCGTACGCTCTGGCTGGTTCTGGTGCTCAACGCCCTGATGTTCGTGGTGGAATTCAGCGCCGGCTGGGTCGCCCGCTCGACTGGCCTGATTGCCGACTCCCTGGACATGTTTGCCGATGCCACCGTCTACGGGGTCAGCCTCTACGCGGTCGGTCGCGCACTGGCGCAACAGCAACGGGCGGCCCAGCTGGCGGGCGTGCTCCAGATGGTGCTGGCACTGGCGGCCTTGGCGGAAGTGGTGCGCCACTTTTGGCTGGGCAAGGAGCCGGTGTCGAGCCTGATGTTGATATTCGCGGGCCTGGCTTTGGTGGTCAACATCGCCTGCCTGTGGCTGCTGGCCCGCCACCAGGCCGCCGGCGTTCACATGCAGGCGAGCTGGATCTTCACCAGCAACGACGTGATTGCCAATCTGGGGGTGATTCTGGCGGCGGTTCTGGTCGCCTGGACCGGCTCTGCCTACCCGGATTTGATCGTGGGCATCCTCATCGCAGTGATCGTGCTGATCGGCGCAACCCGTATCCTGCGTCTGAAATAGTCCTTCCTGCGAGCAGCCCTTCTTGCGAGTCGCCCTTCGGGACCAGACAAAAGCGCATTACAGCAGGCTCAAAACTCCGACAGCCGGCGCGTCGGCAGCCAGACGCGTGGCGACAGGCTGCACGTCGTCACCTCGAGCCAGAAACCGTACTTGATGGCGGCGCGGATCATTCACGAAAAACAGACTTACCTGCCGCACCGTACCGGGTGGCATCAGCTCCAGTTGCCCCACACTGCGCTCCAGGCGGGTTTGCCCGGCGTAGAGCTGGCCTTCGATGTGGAGATTGGCGATACGGTCCGGTCCTGCGTTGCGTACCCGTAGTCGCACCAGATAACCCGCGTCCTTTTCGCTGATCTGGCGAATATCAAACTGGATGGGCAGGGACGCGGGCGCAGGACTGCCGATTTCGTGCGCCAAAGAGGTCTGCCAAAACCCCACGCCCAGCAACATGCCCAGCACCATGCCCAGCACAACGCCGACCCCAAGTACGATAACAGCGGCCCAGGACCGGTACTGCCGAGGGGACGTCGCCATACTTGATCTCCTCCTCGTAGTTCTGGGCGTTGAACTCTTTGAACACC
>CAYXVO010000410.1:0-3208 GCA_964467875.1 uncultured Pseudomonadales bacterium
ACTGGGAAATTCTCAATCTGGTGTCGACGGTGGGCGGATTCCTGATGGCGGCGGGGGTGGCGGCATTCGCCATCGACTGCTATCTGCACTATCGTCACGGGCGTCCGGGACAAGCGAACCCCTGGCGGGCCGGCACCCTTGAATGGACGATGCGGATGCCGGCGCCCGCCTATAACTTCATCAGCATCCCGAAACTCTCGCAACGCTACCCGCTGTGGCACAACCCAGAACTTGCAGCCCACATCGAACAGGGCCAGGGGTATCTGGCGAATCCGGATTACGAGGCGCGCCAAACCTTTTTCTCAAGCGTGCTGGATAGCAAGCCGGAATCGGTTGTACATCTGCCCCGGAATACCTATCTGCCATTGGTGCTTGGCGTCGTGACGGCGTTTTTGTTCACGGGCTTGCTGGTGAAATGGTATTGGCTGTCGCTGGCCGCACTGGCGCTGCTCGTCCCGTTGTTCCTGCTCTGGTTCTGGCGCAATGAGGCAGACCGGGCGCCGGCGCTGATCGACGCCGGCCATGGCTTGATGTTGCCGTCTCACGCTCGCATCAGCCGTGGGCCAGGCTGGTGGGGGCTGATGCTGGCATTGCTTGCCGATGCGGCGCTCTATGGCTCTCTGTTGTTTGGCTACCTGTTTCTCTGGACTGTGGCGGAGCAGTGGCCGCCCCACAGCTTCGGCACGGAGCCTTTGTTGATACCGGTTGTCGGGCTTGGCGTGCTGCTCGCGAGTAGCGTGGTCATGGGCAGGGCGCGCGCGGCCAATCGGCAGGGCCATCTCAATCGGCTGCGCTGGGGGTTCGCTATTGGTCTGGTGCTTGCGCTGGTGTATGCCCTGTGCCAGCTGTGGATGCTGGGAAGCTTCCCCTATGGTCCGACGGAGCATGCGTATGGCGCGATTGTGTATGCGGTGGTGGGCTGCCATCTGATTCATCTGCTGATCGCCGCGCTCATGAACGGCTTTACCTTGACGCGTAGCTTGTTTGGCCATGTCGATGTCGAGCGCACCATGGAGATCGATAACACCTTACTGTTCTGGCATTACATGGTGGGGCAGTGGGTGGTTGGCTTTGCCCTGGTCCATCTCTTGTCCAGGGCGGCCTAGTGGAGCTGACCGTACAGCCCGCTAAACGGGACTAATAGGGGGGGGCTTATGCTTGAATTTGCCAGGCGCCACAGTCTGATTGCAATGAGCAGTGGGCTCTTCGTGTGGTCGCTGTTTTTCCTGTTCTGTTATGGGTTTCTCTCCGTGGGCTGCGCGATCGGGCTGGAGAGCCGGATGCTGTGGGGATGGAACCTGATCCATTTGATCCTGTGGCTCGCGGTGGGAGTCGCGCTGCTGGTCCTGGTGTTGCTCACATATCCGGCCTGGACGCTGGTGGCGGTCGGACCCTCTGGCCCCGACGATGGCAAACCGGATACGCCCGCTGGGCCAGAACAAGGCGCCCGAGTTGACGGGGAAACGGTGAAGACTGAACGGGATTACTTCACAGGCACCGTCGTGGTGCTGGTTAACGTCCTGTCCGGGATCGGCGTACTCTATGTCGCCGCCCCCTTGCTCATGAAAATTCCGCCCTGTATCAGTTGATGCAATCGCTCATGTCGGGCAGTGGTGGCCGAGGCCAGGGCGCCTATTTTTATTGTTAGAGCACGGCGATACATTAGGAATCGGACAGCGCCAGGGGACAGACAGTAATATGTACCGAATAGGGTTCATGCCAACACAGGGATGGTACGTCTGAAGCGAGGGTACTATGACCATTATGATCGAGATATTGTCATTTTTTATCTTACTGGTTGCCTGTGTTGTGGGGACTGTGATGCTGAGTAACGAGCTCCACCGCTGGGTGACGCCCAAGCGGGCACCTATTCCGGTTCGTCGGAACAGGGCGGAGCAGCGGGCAAGACGTAAAGGGTATTGATGGGTAGCCAGGCTGACGAGAGACAGACACGGAACGCTGCCCTGAACCGGTCAGGGCGGATTCCCACCAATCTGATTACCGGCTTTCTGGGGAGTGGGAAGACCACCACCATCCTCAGTCTGTTAAAGCGGAAGCCGCCCGAGGAGCATTGGGCGGTGCTGGTCAACGAGTTTGGCCAGGTCGGTATCGACGGTACGCTCCTGCAGTCAGAAGGCGCGACCATTCGTGAAGTGGCCGGTGGCTGTCTTTGCTGCGTGGCGGGCGTGCCCATGCAGGTCGGCCTGAATGTGCTGATCAGCCGGGTGCGGCCAGATCGTCTGCTGATCGAACCCACTGGCCTGGGCCACCCGGCCCGGGTTCTGGCGCTGCTGGAGTCCAGCTCATATCGGGAGCTAATTGACCTTCGCGCCACGATTTGCGTTGTGGATCCGCGCAAGCTGACGGACGCCCGCTACTTGAGCCATGCCAGTTTTCAGGATCAGGCCCGGCTGGCTGATGTGATTCTGGCGAACAAGGTGGATTGTTGCGAAGACGAGGACCGTCGCCGCTTTTTGACCTGGGGGCAGGGGTTCGATCCCGCCAAGGCGGAACTGGGATGGGCGAGCTACGGCGAAATGCCGCTGGCCTGGCTTGATATACCACGTGACCAGCCTCGCCGTGCGATCGCACCGTTGGCTCATGCCAGCCTGGCGCGGCAGACGGCGCCTGGCCTACCACTGCTGGATCTCACCAGTGGAGCAGGGCGCCTGGCAGAGGGTGAATTGCGTCTGGCAGAGGGTGAATTGTGGCGTCGTCTAACGGGCCGCGGCGAGGGGATGGAAAGCTGTGGCTGGATAATTCAGCCGCACATGGTTTTTGACTCCTCGCGTCTCCTCGATTGGTGCCAGGGTGCATCGGTCGAGCGATTGAAAGGCGTGGTCCATACCGAACAGGGTTGGTTGATGCTCAATGGCGCCGATGGTGTGCTTACCCAGGGGGCAGCACCTGAAAATATCGATAGTCGCATTGAGGTGCTGGCGGCCGGGACGGCGCCCTGGGATGAGCTGGAAGTCGGCTTGTTTGAGTGCCGGCTTGATGGCTCTGAGACCCTTGCTGAGTGAGGCCTTAAAAATACGGAATACCGGGATTGTGTGTGGTGTGGAAAGACTCGTATAGTGCGCGCATTGACAACCACGAGGAACTGCCCTGATGGAACTGCGCATCGATGACGCAGGCGTTGCCCTGGCTGGCAACGAAGACAGCGCACGGGTGGTTGAAGGGCTGGTGCAACAAGGCTGGGTTGTGG
>CAYXVO010000411.1:0-3203 GCA_964467875.1 uncultured Pseudomonadales bacterium
CTTGTGCATGTTGCAAGCCCAGCGCGAGGCGGCCTCCCTTGGCTTGGATCCCAAGCTGTTCCTTGACCAGCGTGTCGAGTTCGAGCGGGAGACGCCTGAGGGGATGCGCCTGGTTATCGAGATTGACGGCAGCCAGTGCCGCGCCTTGGGTGGCGGCCTCCGCAATGGGCTGGCTGGCGACCAGGGCACGGGCGATCACGGCGCGCGACTCGGCGCTGCGGATCTGCAGCGCCAGTTCCAGCTGGCTGATGTCGTCCACGCGTCGGGTGTACACCAGCTGTGCCAGCGGATCATCCACGATCTGCTTGCTTTGGGCCACCAGGGCTCGCAGGCGTCTGGTTCCGAACCAAAGACCGGCACCCAGGGTGGCCAGGGTCGCCAGCCAGGCGCCCAACAGGCCGCCGGAAAAACCCTGGCTTAGCTGGAACAGGGCGATTGGCGCCAGTGCTGCCGTCGCATAGAGGAAGAGACGGAGCGCCATCGGCAGGGCGGGCAGCGCCAGCGGCCAGAGGCGCTCGCCACGGTTGATTTTGGTGTACAGGGCTTCGGCTTGCTGGACTTGCGCCGGTGTGGGTTTGACCCGCACCGACTGGCACTCCGTGACCTTGCCATTTTCCAAAATGGGCGTGGCGAAGGCGCTGACCCAGTAATGGTCGCCGTTTTTGCAGCGGTTCTTGACGATGCCCATCCAGGATTTGCCACGTTTCAGGTGGTTCCACATGGCCTCAAAGGCGGCGGCCGGCATGTCCGGGTGACGCACGATGTTGTGGGCCTGGCCCAGCATTTCGTCGGCGCGAAAGCCGGCGATGTCGCAGAACTCTTGGTTGGCGTAGCGGATGACGCCCTCGGCGGTGGTGGATGAAATGAGATCGTAGTGTGCTGGAAAGTCCTTTTCCCGTTGCGTTACGGGAAGATTTTTACGCATTGATTCGGCTACCGCTAATTATTAGATGAAAAGCGCGAAAAATTGGGCGACTGAACTGAAAAGGCTAAGCAAACAGTAATAGTTGATAACCTGCGGGAACACAAATCAAAGTGTCTCGTCGTCGGCAAGGGTCCGCAGATAACGCGCGGAAATCGGTGTCAGGCTGGCCAGGTCCGGGGCGGGTGGCGAGGCCTGCTCGATTCGCCGGCCCAGATCGTCGGATTCCGCGAAGTGGAGCTCCGCCACGAAGCAACTGTGCTCGGGCTCACCCTGGCGCGTCGGTGCTGGCGGCATCAGCAGGACCAACTGCTGGCGGGCACGGGTCATGGCCACGTACAGCAGCCGGCGCTCGCTCTGAAGGTGCGCCAGATCCTCGGCCTCCTTGGTCAGGTAGGGCAGGTAACGGTCGTTCAGCCCCGGGATGACGACGGTGGGCCATTCCAGTCCTTTGCTGCGATGAATGGTGGTCAGCGTCAGGCCCTCTGCCTGGGCCGGCTGGCTGGCCCGCTGGCGCAAGCCCTGGAGGTGGTCCAGGGCACCGCCACAATCGAGCTTCAGGGTGGTCAGGTAGTGGAGCAGGCCGCGCACCCGGTCGATCCGATCTTCCGCGATATCGTGGGTCAAGGCCAGGTCGCGTAGGTTCTTGAACAGCTCCGACTCCTCGATATAAGCGGTAATGGCGCGGGCGGCGTTGCCTTGCAGGCCGCGCAGGCGGTCCAGGCTGCGCGCGGTCTGGCGTAATTTGCGCTTCTGCAGGGGCGCCAGATTGTCCGGTAGCTCGTCGAGAAGCCATTGACTCCAGTCCTCGCTCTGGCTACCCAGATGGGCCGCCAGCTCGTGCAGGCGGGGTTCCTTCAGGCCTACATGGGGAAACCGCAGCAGGCGCTGAAACGCCAGCGTGCGTTCGGTCTCGCTGTAAGCGCCGAAACGGTCGTCGGCAAATGCCAGTAGATCTAGCAGGGCCACCAGTTCCCGGGTGAAGAGCGCGCCCTTGTTTTGGCCGATGCTGTAGGGAATGTCGGCGGCCAGCAGGGCCAGTTCGATATTCACCGCCTGGCTCCAGACCCGCACCAGTACCGCAACGTCCCGTAACGGCTGGCCTGCATCGATCTGCTGGTGCAGGAACGCCAGGATGGCCTGCGGTTCGTCCTGGGTTTCCTGCAACGCAACGAGCGTGGCCGGATTGTCCGGGTGAGCCCGGCACAGCACGTCGTTGCGCTCCCGGTTGTGGGTGATCAGGTGATTGGCGAGCAGCGCCACCCGATGGCCGTAGCGGAAGCTGTAGGTGAGGGTCAGTTCCTGGGCATCGCGGAACTGGTGGCGAAAACGCTGCAGCAGAAATTCCGGCCGGGCGCCGCGAAACTCATAGATGGTCTGGTCCGGATCGCCCACCACCGTTACCTGGGCGCGGGTGCCGGCCACGAAGGTGAGCAGGTCGTGCTGCACCTCGTTGGTGTCCTGGTACTCGTCCACCAGGATGATGTCCATTTTGTTGCCAACCAGGGTTTGTAGTTCCTCGTGCTGGCGGATCGCCTGTACCGGCTCGTACAGCATGTCGGCATAGCTGATGCGGCGCTCGTGCTTGCGCCAGTCCTCGAAGGCATCGAACAGGTCGATCAGGTAACGATGGCGCGGGCCGTAGTCCAGTTCGCCAAACAGCTGCTCGGGATCACGCAGGGAGTTTTTCACCAGCTCAATGAAGCTGGCGGCGATCTCGATGTGGTCTTTCTTATCCCGCTGCACCTCGTCCTGCTGCTCGGGCGGCACCAGTTGACGGATCAGTTGCCAGAGCTGGAAATGAATCTCCTGCTCGCTGAGGATGTTGGATTTGATCGGCGGCAGATAGCTTTGCTGGATAAAGCGCTGGTACAGGCGATAGCCCATGGCATGGAAGGTCCGCACTTCCGGCAGGGGTCGGCCGGTGCCGCAGATGTCGCGCAGCTTGCGGGTAAAGTCGTCTTTCGCCGCCCGATTGAACATGAGAATCAGGATCCGGCGCGGATCGAAACCCTGTTCCAGCAGATGCCGGATCCGCCAGGCCAGGGTGGTGGTCTTGCCGCTGCCGGCGACGGCCGTGATGACACAGTGGCCGGGCTCGGCTTCGATGATGGCGTGCTGTTCGGAAGTCAGCTCCATGGGGAAATGCGGCGCCGCCTCAAGGTTGGTCGGAATGGCCCAGCGACCGGTCCGGGCAGACCTGGTCGCGGATACGCTGTTTCAGGGTTTTGACGTCGGGAAAGCCGCCGTCACGCTTGCGACACCACACCAGCCGATCGTC
>CAYXVO010000412.1:0-3193 GCA_964467875.1 uncultured Pseudomonadales bacterium
TCAAGGGCGCGAGTTGCGTTTGAGTGCGGGAAGTGCGCGCGGCGAGGACTTTCTGCGACGCTGGTCGACAGGGGAGAACAGCATGCATCAGAGAGAGCAACAAAAATGATCCGTCTATTCGGCCTCCTTCCGTGGGCGCTGGCCGTAACACTCCTGCTGATTGGTCAGCTGCAGGCAGCGACGGTCGGCAGTGTGCGGTTGTGGCCCGCACCCGATCATGTCCGGCTGGTTTTTGACATCAGTGGCCCCATCGAGCACAGCGTGTTTTCCCTGGAGAACCCTCCCAGGCTGGTGATCGATCTCCAGAACAGCAGTCTTGCAACCGATCTCAGCAAGCTTGATCTCGCCAACAGTCCGATCAGCAAGGTGCGCAGTGGGGTTCGCAATGGCTCGGATCTGCGGGTTGTGCTGGATCTGCCGAGCAGCATCAAAACCCGTAGTTTCCTGCTTAAGCCCAATGGCCAGTACGGGAATCGTCTGGTTGTGGATCTTTTAACCGGCGCGGAGGAAGGCGGGAGGTCGACCATGCAGCAGGCCGGACCGGTGCAACCCGCCAAACCCGTCAAACAGATCAGTGCCGGCGAGACTGGCCGTCGGGATATTGTGGTGGTCATTGACGCCGGGCACGGGGGAGAAGATCCCGGCGCTTTGGGGCCTGGACGCGTGCGCGAAAAAGATGTGGTGCTGTCCATCGCCCGTGAGTTACAGGCGCTGTTGCGGAAAGAGGAGGGCTTCACCAGCCACCTGACTCGTACCGGCGACTATTACATTGGCCTGCGTCAGCGCACGCAACTGGCCCGAAAGCACAATGCTGATCTGTTCGTGTCCATTCATGCTGACGCCTTTCACCGGCCGGAGGCGTCCGGCGCTTCGGTTTTTGCTATTTCCCAGCGGGGCGCCACCAGTGAGACCGCGCGCTGGCTGGCGGAGCGGGAGAACAGCTCTGATCTGATTGGTGGCGTGGGTGGCGTGAGCCTGGACGACAAGGATAATGTGCTGGCTGGCGTGTTGCTGGATCTGTCCATGACCGCGAGCCTGAATGCAAGTCTTGCCATTGGTGATCAGGTGCTGCAATCCATGGGGGGAGTGGCCAAGCTTCATAAGCCTCTGGTTCTCAAATCGCCGGATATTCCGTCGCTGCTGGTTGAAACCGGCTTTATCTCGAACCCTGTTGAAGCCGCGCGTCTGAAAGACAAGAGCTACCAGCGCCGGATGGCCCAGGCAATTTATAAGGGAATCAAGGCTTATTTTGCGGATACCCCTCCACCTGGCAGCTATCTTGCTTGGAAAAAATATGGCGGCTCGTCCTTGATGGCCGTGGCTGATACCTCGGGCGCCAGTGCGGCATCGTCTTTGACCCGCTACGTGATCAGTCGGGGCGACACCCTGAGCGGCATCGCCCAGCGCAACAATGTGAGCTTGTCCCGCCTGCGGGAAGTGAACGGCCTTAGCGGTGATCATGTCCGCGTGGGGCAGGTCCTTCACATTCCCGGTTCCTGAGGCCTGATTGCTTCGACACCCGGGCTGTGACCTGCGCGCTCTGACATCGGAGACTGGTTTCGCGCAAGTCCAGCTACGCACCCAGCTAATAGGCGTTGAGGCTCTCCCGGTCGCTTGTTAGTATCCTTCGTTGAATATCGAACAGGGTATCGAAGCCGGCGTCGTGTCGGCCTGGAATTTCTTGTCTGATTCGCGCGGTCCGTTTATCCGAGGTTCTATGAGTCGCATCCGTTTACTCTCGCCCCGCCTTGCCAACCAGATCGCCGCCGGCGAAGTGGTCGAACGTCCAGCGTCGGTGGTCAAGGAGCTGGTGGAGAATGCGCTGGATGCTGGTGCCCGGCGTATTGATGTCGATATCGAGGCGGGCGGCGTCAAACTGATTCGGGTGCGGGATGATGGCGTCGGCATCGCACAAGAGGACCTGGCCTTGGCGCTCAGCCGGCACGCGACCAGCAAGATCGTGGAGCTTGAGGATCTGGAGGCCGTGGCAACACTTGGCTTTCGGGGTGAGGCTCTGGCCAGTATCAGTTCCGTATCGCGCCTGGCGCTGACGTCCAGGCCCTGGGATCAGGAGCAGGGGTGCTGCGTCTCCGCCGAAGGCCGGGATATGGCGGCCACACTGAGCCCGGCCGCCCATCCGGTGGGCACCACGGTGGAAGTCCGTGATTTGTTCTATAACACGCCCGCCCGGCGCAAATTCATGCGCACCGAGAAAACCGAATTCGGCCATGTTGAGGAAGTCGTGAAACGGCAGGCGCTCGCACGCTTTTCGGTCGCCTTTCAGTTGCGCCACAACCAGCGTGTCGTGCATCAGTTGCGGCCAGCGGAAGGGCAGCAGGACCGTGAGCGACGTATCGCCGCCCTGCTTGGGCAAGAGTTCATGGCCAATGCGGTGCATGTGGAGGCAGAGGCGGCCGGTCTGCGGTTATGGGGGTGGGTGGCGCTGCCAACCTTTTCCCGTAGCCAGCCCGATTTGCAGTATTTTTTCGTCAACGGCCGTGTGGTGCGGGACAAACTGGTCGCTCACGCCATTCGGCAAGCCTACCGGGATGTGCTGTATGGCGGGCGTCATCCAGCCTTTGTCCTGTATTTCGAGGTGGATCCGGCCAATGTGGATGTCAACGTACATCCCACCAAGCATGAGGTGCGCTTCCGGGATTCGCGGCTGGTACATGATTTTCTGTTCAAGACGTTGCACCGGGCACTTGCGGAAGTTCGGCCAGAGCAGCGTTTGGCCGTGGGTGAGGATGCGGCAATCGCGCCCGAAGCCCATCAGCCCGTCTCGGCAGGACTTGCGGCGCCGACTTTCCAGCAGACCAACATGGAGCTGGCTGCGCGGCCTTCGCCCCAGGAAATCCGAGACCAAGTCGGTCTTTATGGGGAGTTGCATGCAGCCTCGGCGCGGCCCGACTTCTTAGGGCGGCCTGTCGAGCCTATGGCGCCACTAAGTCTGGTGCGCCCGTCATCACCATCCTTGCCACAAGCTGCCGAACAACAGGGGGAGCCGCCACTGGGCTTTGCCATCGCGCAATTACAGGGCATCTATATCCTGGCTCAAAACAGGCACGGATTGATTGTGGTGGACATGCATGCCGCCCATGAGCGCATTACCTACGAACGCATGAAAAATGCATACCACGGCCAGGGCATGCGTGCCCAGCCCTTGCTGGTGCCCCTGAGCGTTGCCTTGAGT
>CAYXVO010000413.1:0-3185 GCA_964467875.1 uncultured Pseudomonadales bacterium
GCTGGATGTGCTCAACCTGCAGCGGGAGCTGACCGAGCAGCGGCTGCAAATGGTTCAGGCCGAGAACGATTGGTTGGTCTATTCTTTACGGCTTGCAGCCCTGACCGGTGGCCTCGATGCCGTGGCCGGCATACCCGCCATACAACAGGATTAGATCATGCATCAGGAAACGCCTGCCGACCCGGCCGTCATCCCACTGACCGCTGAACTGCTGCTACGGCTACTGAACCGGCTTGAGGTGAACGTTGATGCCGCCCAGCTACAGACAGCCTGTGACAAAGCTGTGGCAACACTGCCCGACGTGCAGCCCGTGGAACGCCTGCGGTTCATTCTGACTGAAGCCCAGCTAAAGGGCGTGCAGCCCATTCAGCTGGGATGGCGGCGGTTTGATCTGCGCCGCCTGCCGGCGCTGGTGTGTCACCTGGGTGGCTGGTTCATTGCTGAAAAAGCGGACACCGACAATATCGTTTTGACGGCGGCAGACGGCAGCCACCAACAGCTCCCGGAAGCCGACCTGCAAGACGCACTGGTGCTGTGGCTGCGCACGCCGGCGCAGCGCTCGCGTTCGTCGTCACCGGCACTGAAAGACAACCGTGCCGCGGCGCTGGTGTGGCGGGAACTGTTCCGGCATCGCGGCTGGGTGGCCAAGGTGCTGGTTGCCACCCTGATTGTCAACGTGCTGGCGGTGGCCACCTCGTTGTTTGCCATGCAGGTTTACGACCGGGTCGTGCCGACGCTGGCCTATGCCACCTTTACCACCCTGGTGGTGGGTATGCTGCTGATTATTTCCCTGGACTGGCTGCTGAAGACTCTGCGGGCGCGGATTTTGGACAGTGTGGCCAGCAGCGTCGACAAGCGTGTTTCGCAAGAGGTGTTTGAGCATCTGTTGCATGTGCAGCTGGACCAGCAACCCCGCAGCCTCGGCACACTGGCTGCCCAGATGAGCGGTCTGGATTCCGTGCGGCAGTTCTTCTCGTCCGGGGTGGTGTTCGCTCTCATTGATCTGCCGTTTGCGCTGCTGTTCATTGCCGTTATTGCCGTCATCGGCGGCAAGGTGGGTTGGGTCTATGCGCTGCTGCTGCCGGTGGCGCTGGTGCTGGGTTACACCACACAGTTGCGGCTACGCAATCTGATGCACCGGATTCTGGAGCGTGGCACGGAGCGCCAGGGTTTGCTGGTGGATTGCATCCGGGGGGCGGAATCGGTGCGCGCCAATAATGCCACCTGGCGCTTTGCCGAAGAGTGGAAGGCCATTACCCAGTCGATCAGCGGCTACAGTATCCAGCAAAAAGACATCAGCAGTTTTTCCACGGTAAGCACCGGCAGTCTGTCAACCCTGGCCTATGTAGCCGCCGTGGTGGTGGGCGTGTGGCAGATTGAAGCCGGGCTGCTGACCATGGGCGGGCTGATCGCCTGCAGTATTTTGGGAGGTCGCGTGATCGCCCCGGTTGCCCAGAGCGTGCAGTACCTGACCCAATGGCAGGGTGTGGCGCAGTCTTTGCGAATGGTCGACCGGATCTTGAGCCTCAGCCTGGAGCGGCGTGCCGACCAGCAACTGCTGTTGCCGGACGAGCCCCCCAAAGCCATCGGCGTGGAGAAAATCCGTTTTGCGTATCCGGAGTCGCCCGTGCAGCAGCTGACTATCGACGCCCTGAACTTTCAGGCGGGCGAGCGCGTGCTGTTGGTCGGTCCGGTGGGCGGTGGTAAATCAACCCTGCTTAAGGTCATGGCCGGGTTATACCGTCCCAGCGAAGGCCGGATACGGCTGGGTGATGCGGATTTATGGGAAATTGATCCGCAAGTGGTGGCCGGCCATGTCGGTTATTTGTCACAGACCGTGCATTTGTTCAAGGGCAGTCTGCGCAGCAACCTCACCCTTTCAGGAACCGGCAGCGATTCCCGGCTCCTTAAAATCACCCGGGATCTGGGCATTGATGCCATCGCAGCCAACAGTCCGCTGGGTATGGATTTGCCCATCAGTGAAGGCGGCGAAGGACTCTCTGGCGGTCAGCGGCAATTGGTTGCGCTGGCAAGGCTGGTGATTACCCAACCGCGCATCTGGCTGCTCGACGAACCCACCGCTTCGCTCGACGCCGAGAGTGAGGCAAAGGCCTGGCAGGTCATTAAAGAGAATCTGCGCCCGGAGGATATTCTGCTGGTTTCCACGCACCGGCCCATGCAGGCCGCACAGTGGGCAACGCGCGTGATTGTCGTCAATCAGGGCGACGTCGTTAAAGACGGGCCGCCTCAGGTGGTGTTGCCACAGATTCTTGGCCAGGGGGCGAAGCACCCTGGCCCCGCCACTTCAGTCCGTCCCGGGCATTTTGCGTGAGTGAAAATTGATGTGGTATAACCGCGATGTAGACGCCGCTGAGCTGGCGATGAAAGCTCGGGTAGAACGGCTGGAAAACTACCACCACCGCAGTTACGGCTTACTGCTGGGCGTGCTGTTCGTCGGATTTTTCGGCTTTATTGCCTGGAGCATGAGTTTTGACATCGACGAGGTGGCGCGCGCCAGTGGCGAAGTCATCGCCAGTAGCCGGGTGCAGGTTATCCAGTCTGTCGACGGCGGTGTGATTTCGCACCTGTTGGTGAGGGAAGGCGACAGAGTCGAGGCGGGCCAGGAGCTGGCACGGCTGGACCCGACCCGAATCACCGCGGCTGTGGATGAAATTGAAGCGCGTTTGTTCTCTCTGAATGCCAAAGCCAGCCGCCTGCGAGCCGAGGTAACTGGTGCGCCCACATTACTGCTGCCCGGGAATATTCCCCCCGCGTATCAGGAAATCGCCGCGGTGGAGCAGGCGTTGTTCCGGCAACGCCGGATCGGGCTCCAGGAGGAGGTGCGCACGCTGAAAGTCGCGGTTGATCTGGCCGGACAGGAGCTGCAGCTGGTTCAGCAGCTTAAACGGTCGGGTGATGTCAGCGGCTCGGAAATATTGCGAGCTCGTCGGGCCGTCAACGAGGCAGATGCACAGCTGGTCAATCGTCAGAACAAGTTTCTGGAAGAAGCCCGCATTGAACTCACCCGCACAGAAGACGAGATCGCACAGAATGAAACCGTGCTGACCCGGCGCCAGGAAGAACATCAGGCCAGCATATTCACCGCGCGAATGGCCGGCGTGGTCAAAAATATCCGGGTGACCACCGTCGGTGGTGTGTTGAGAGCCGGCGAGGAAATCATGCAG
>CAYXVO010000414.1:0-3179 GCA_964467875.1 uncultured Pseudomonadales bacterium
GGGCTCGGGCTCGGGCTCGGGCTCGGGCTCGGGCTCGGGCTCGGGCTCGGGCTCAACATTATTGATCGTCGTCATCGGCTCCAGCTCGCGCGCACCTTGCTCACCGACAGACGGCGCGGACAAATCAGGCTCGGCCGACGACTCCGTGGCAATATCAGGTTCAAGATCCGCGGGATGCGGGTCCACACCAGGAGCCGACGCCAATGGAGTCGCGGGACCTGACGCAAGAAGCGATTCCGTATCGAGCTCTACTTTGCCCGCAAGCGGTTCGCGCCCGATGGGCTCTGAATCAACCTCCTTATTCCTGCTATCTTGAACCCTACCGTCTTGCGCCAGACGCTCCTCCGCCAGACGCAATCGTTCCAGCGTTTCCATTTCCTCAATACGAGCACCTTGTACCGGCTCTGCATCCGCACTAACCACAGTGGTAGAAGCGTCCCGCCCTGGAACATCGCGATAAAGCATCGCTACCAGCGCAAAACAAGCCGCCAACAAAACGGCGGAAATTGCAGCCCAACGCCATCGTAGCCGAGGTTTACTTACTCCACGCACCGCAAGCGACGACGTTGCGGCGACAGCACGACCATCGGGAGCTGCCGTCAGCAGGATCGCGGGCGCCACTTGATGGATACGCCCCGGCATACCGCCACTTTGGGCACAAATCACCCCTAACCCAGCTGTGGCCAGGGGCGGAGAGCCATTCCAGCCCGCAGCCCGCAGCCGCATTGCCAGATAATCACCCACCTCTCCCTCGGTCAGAGCTGGCAACTCCAAATGCAACCACCAAGGTGGCTCTCCGGGTCGGGCCAGCACGCTTTCCAGGTATTGCACGGCCGACGTGTCCGCCACCAACAAAAGTGCGAGGTCACCGGCCGCCACCAGTGGCCGCAGCCATTCAGCCATCACCTGTGCGCCGGCCGGGCTTATCTGCCCTGCATCCTCCACCAGGATGAGCACTCGCTCGCCCTGCCCGGCCATCTGCCGGCAATGAGCGGCGATTTCCTGCTGCAAAGCCTGCTGTGACAACGGCGGGGAAACTTGAAGCTCCAGAGCACTTGCCAGCCACCGCAGCAACTGGCCGGAGTTCTCCAACTCTACTGGCGACGTGAGACAACGGAGCCGATCGGACTCTGCCTGCCGCAACCGCTCAACCAAGCAGGACTTGCCCGCGCCCTGGGGACCGCTCAACAGCAATGCCAAGCTTCCAAAATGGCTTAGATGCGCGAGCTTCTCGAGCGTCTGCGCACGCCGAGCACCGGGATAGAAAACAAATTGATCCGAGGCAAAAGGATCCCGTTCAACGCCATACTGCTGGCGCCATTGCTCCTGACGCTCGAGGGCGCGAAGGGAGGACTCTGGCGATGCTGGGTGAATGGGCTCAACCATAGTGTCAGTGGGCAGAAGCCTGAGTCATGTGCCGCAATGACTCCTCAAGCTTGGCCAACTCGAAGTCCGCGGTCACATCGGCATCGCCCAGACTGCGTAGCAACACCAGTCGCAACTGACCGTCCAGCACCTTCTTATCGACCGCCATCAATCGCAGGAAATCGGCCAAGGTCATCTCCTTTGGTGGTTTCAGTGGCAAACCGCAAGCCGCGATTAAACGAGCCAAGCGCTGCTGATCCGCTTCGCTAATCCGACCCAGTCGGCGCGACAGATCCGCCGCCATCACCATGCCCGTCGCGACCGCTTCGCCGTGAAGCCAACTGGTGTACTGGGTAAAGGTCTCGATGGCGTGCCCGAAGGTATGACCGAGATTGAGAATGGCCCGAATACCGCCTTCTCGTTCATCGGCGGCGACAATGCGTGCCTTGCAGCGGCAGGAGCGCTCAATAGCCTCCGCCAGCGCGACCGGATCTTGCGCCATCAACGCATCGGTGTGTGCTTCCAGCCATTCCAGAAACTCGACATCCTGAATCGCACCGTACTTGATGACCTCCGCCATACCCGCCGCAAGCTCACGCGAAGGTAACGTCTTCAGGGTTTTCAGATCCACCAGCACGACATTTGGCTGATGGAAGGCGCCTATCATGTTTTTGCCCCGAGCATGGTTAACGCCCGTTTTTCCACCGACGGACGAGTCAACCTGGGCGAGCAATGTGGTTGGCACCTGAATGAATGCCACGCCGCGCTGATAACTCGCCGCGGCAAAGCCGGTCATATCGCCGACCACCCCACCGCCCAGCGCAATAAGCGTGGTATTGCGCGAGTGTCGATTCGCCAGCAAGGCGTCGAAAATCTGATTGAGGTAGTCGAGCGTCTTGTACTTCTCGCCGTCTGGCAGGATCACCGTGTCCACCTGAAGACCGTTCAGGCTACCCACCAGCTTCTCCAGGTAAAGAGGCGCAACCGTCTCATTGCTGACAATCATGACCTGCTTGCCGTGAATGTATGGGCGAAGCAAATTACCTTGCCCTAGCAACCCTTCACCGATCAGAATCGGATAGCTTCTCTCGCCCAGATCTACCTGAAGTTCCCGCATTGTTAGCCCTACCAGCCTCTATGAGTTATAGACCACGCTCGAACGCCTCAACGATTTCACGAATTACCGCTTTCGGTCGCCGACTATCCGTCGAGATGGTTATGGTCGCAATCTCCCGGTAAAGCGGGTCACGCTGTTCCAGCAGGTCCTGCAGGATCTGGCGAGGATTCTCCCGCTGCAAAAGCGGGCGGTGACGATCCCTGCGCGTACGCTCGAACTGTTGATCAACAGACGTTTGAAGATAAACCACCAGAGCTTCCGTGGCGAGATGGCGCCGGTTCTCCGGCTGAATGACGGCACCACCGCCCGTGGCCAGCACAATGCTGTCGCGCCGGCTCAACTCCTCGATCATGGCACTTTCCCGTTCGCGAAAACCGGCCTCGCCTTCCACATCGAATATCCAGGGAATATCAGTACCACAACGCCGCTCGATCTCCCGATCAGAGTCAACGAATTCAAAGCCGAGCTCTTTCGCCAGTGCCTTGCCAATGGTGGTTTTGCCGGCCCCCATGGGACCAATCAAAACAATGCGACGGGGTACAGTCATGACTCGCCGTTCCGGTGATAGTAACGGCGGTGAAGGATAGCATAGCGCCCTGCGATGCCATAGCACCAAGGATGAAACAAAAGACCGCCTGCCCTAAATCGGGATAGGGGGGAACCCATTGGTTCCGCCCCTCCCACACCACCCGGCATG
>CAYXVO010000415.1:0-3167 GCA_964467875.1 uncultured Pseudomonadales bacterium
TGGTTAAAGTGCTGAAGACAGTGCAAAAATTGCCGAACTCCCTGCAGTTGGCAGCCACCGTGGCGCTGGAGCATCTGACCGCGATTCTGGGCGATACCCTGCTGTGCGATCCCGATTTGCTGAAAGGCTGCGATCCGCATTACGCGGCGATCTGGCGCTGGCATGCCATTGAGGAAACCGAGCACAAGGCGGTCTGCTTCGATGCTTACGAGCAGGTGATCGGCAAGGGCGTTAAGGCCTATGCAATGCGGGTGTTAGCCTTTGTTCTGGCCAACCTTATTTTCTTCAGCCTGTTTTATCCGTTCTATGCACGGATGGTGCATAAGAGCGGCGGGCTCTTCAATCTGCGCGGATGGTTGAAGTCACTGAACTTCCAGTTCGGCAAACCCGGCACGTTGCGCCGGATTATCCCGGCATGGCTGGATTTCTTCCGCCCGGGTTTCCATCCCTGGATGCACGACAATCGCCAATATCTGGCGCAGGCAGAAGAAGTGGCGCAGCAAGTGAAAAGCTTTCAGAAGCAGGTTGCCGGGACGGCAGCCTAAAAGGCTGCCTTCACCGGATATCATCCGCCGTCGGATGACGGATACAATCGGACAATTCCGCTTTCCCCGCGCATGTCCCCAACCACCCAGATCTCCTCGAACGGATGCTGCTCGGGTACGTGGATCTGGTGTTGCAACGAGGCGATCTCCTGCGCGGTCCACGCAGGATGAACGTTGCGGATCACCAGCCACACCCGCTGGCTGTGATACTGCTTGAGGGCCTTGTTGGCGAGAATGCGGTTGAGGGCATGCAGCAGGCGGTCATGAGGGTTTTCGACCTGATCCAGGGTTTTCAGTTCCTGGTCGGTTTTTTCGCTGAGTTCGCGCCCCAGCAATTGCATGGCTTCCTGTTCGGAGCCATAAAGATGGGCGATTTCCAGATCTAGCCGTGCACCATCCAGCAAGCAGGACACATCCGGCTTGCGGGGCAAGTTGTGCCAGATGTGGCGAATTTGCACCCCGGTCTCGCGCTCATACCAGCGCATGAACAGACGTGCCGCCTGGTGCTCCAGGGTGATTTTCTCGGATTCGCTGTCGCTGAAGTGGTCCATGGATGGATTGTTGTTTGGCGAAATTCGTTACAAGTATGGCAGCAACTGCCGCCATTGCCCTAGGTCTGGGATCTTTTGGATTACTGGCTTTTGGCAAGATCGGCGAATCAGTCCGTCGCGGTCCGGGCCGGGAAGTGGCGCTGAACCCTGAGTGCACTGATACTCAGGCCGAATGTCAGGGCCGCCAGTGCCAGACAGAAAATCTCAACGCCTGTTTTTAGCCCGAAATGATCCGACATCCACCCCAGCGCCAGGATCGGCACGATCGAGCCCAGGTAGGCAACCATCAGAAACGACGAGAACAGGCCCGCCCGGGTTTGACTCGTACTCACGTTGTTAACGATTGCCAGGCCACCCAGGTTGCCGAGGCCATGGCCCAGGGCGGTGACCAGCACGCTGAGCAAGAACAGCCAGGGCGAGTTGGTGGCCGCCGTGACCAGAAGTAACAAACAGCTGACGCAGAGCGATGCCATGCCCCAGGCTTCCAGTTGCAAGGGGCGCAGGCCCTTGGCAAGCCACTGAATGCCCGCGGACAGCAGCAAAATCAAGGCGATGGAGGCACCACTGACGGCCGGTCCCCGCCAGGGCAACATCTGCTCGATAAAAATTGGGGCCAGCGAGGCATATAACCCAAAAATGGCGAAGGTGGTGAACGCACCCATGCTGCCAAGCCAGAACGGGCGGCTGACGTCCGGGGGCGGCAAGGTAATGCGCGGCATCAGTTCACGAAGCTGAAAGGGAGTCCGTTTTTGTGAAAGCGACGGCGTCTGTGAATGCGGCGGCGCCTGTGAAAGCGGCGGCGCCTGTGAAAGCGGCAGCACCTGAGAGAGCGGCGGTGCCTGAATTCGAAACAAGCCATAAATAGCTATCACGCCAAGCAACAGGCTTGGGATATAGGTGGTCACAAGCGGGGCGGGTGCCCATTGGGCCATTATGCCGCCGATTAGCGGGCCGGCGCCAAAGCCACAGGCCAGGGCCAGGCTGGTGATAGCTGAAACCAGCTGAGGGTCCTTGTGCTGGTTGAGGGTAATCAGCCCAACGGCGGCTGAGGTGGTAATCAGCCCCGAGGCCATGCCAATCAGAATCCGGCTCCAGGCAAAGCTATTCAGGTCCCAGGCGGCGGCCGATAGGGCGAGACCTGATGTCACCAGGATCAATCCAACGCGCAGCATGGGCATGAAGCCCACCTTGTCCGTCAGCCGGGTCAGAAACAGCAGGCTGACAAGCACACCCATCATGTAGGCGACATAGACACCGGTAATGTGGCTGGGCTGAAGCTGCCAGGCGTCGTGATAGAGCGGGTAGAGCGGGCTGGCCAGGGCTGTGCCCATGACACCGACAAACATGGCAAAGCTGACCCAAGCTGAGGGCCGGGAGTTACTGCTCATAATCGACTGGCCGTTGACTGGCTGATGTGAGTTCTGGCGAGTTGCAGGATGTACTGGATGGTGCCTGCGATCACAAGGGATCGCGATGTCACAAACGACGCATTATAAGAAGGAGCAGGTGCTCATGAAATCAGCACTTGTCACGATGGCTCGAAGGAAGCTCGGATAAAGAGAGGCGTCTGGAGGTTTTCCTTATGGCCCGGTTTGCTCGTCAGGCTCCGAGCGCTGGGTCGCAGTGTTGTCTTGCGCCTCGGCTCGCAAATCCACCGCACCCGAGAAATCGATACCTTGCCGTAACTCATCTTCGTCGTAGCGAATCCCGCAGGCGGCCTTTTTGAGGTGGGCGGGGCCAACAGTGCCGGGGCTGGGCCGATCGTCGTTGTCAGACATGGGCGTCTCCTGCGGATGACGGTTTGCCGGGTGATCGGCTCACAGCCCTTGGGCGATGCTGTCCAATTCCCGTAGGAGGTCAGCGACTGGGAGCGCCGTCGTGGTGTTCAACAGACGATTTTCCAGTTCGGCCACGCACGCCAGCAAAGGGTCGTGACGTGCGTCGTCCTCCCGCACCATGGGCACGGTAGGCTGGATGTTGAAAATGTCCACCACATGGCGCGTGGTGCGGGTTTCTTTAATAAGCCGGCTTAACTGAGACACAGGCGCTCTAACCAGGAGGTGCTCGGATT
>CAYXVO010000416.1:0-3165 GCA_964467875.1 uncultured Pseudomonadales bacterium
GGTCACCGGAGCTTCCTCCTTGCGTGGAATTCGAAATGGGGCAAAAGATTTGTTTTCGTTACCCGTATCAATACTTACAGTTCCGACAGCGCCAGGGAAAGGTCGCGGGACCGAATCAGAAAACGCGGTGGTGCGAAATCACGCGCGTCATGTATGGATTATGTTGCACCGGTCCCGCCGGGGGTAAAGGCGGAGATCAGAGACGGGAGCTGATCAGGCTCAATCGCAACAGAGGAATTCGGCAGCGAGACCCGTTTCGGTTAGAATCGGGTCTCGCTGCCAGATACAGGCCTTATGACCGAAACTATCTCCCATACCTGCCACTGCGGATCCGGACAGCGTTACGGAAGCTGCTGTGGGCCGATCCACCAGGGCGCCAGAGCCGCCACCCCGGAAGCCCTGATGCGCTCGCGCTACAGTGCCTTTGCCTTGGGACTCACCGATTACCTGCTGCAGAGCTGGCATTCCAGTACCCGTCCGCGGGAACTGGAATCTCTCGACGGAACCCGCTGGCGCAATCTGCGGATTTTCGGCAGTGGCGAAACTGGCGAGCAGGGCTGGGTGCACTTTCGCGCCACCTTCAGCGAGGGTGGTCGCTGGTCGTATCTTGAGGAGCGCTCTGAATTTCAGCAGGAAGGAGGCCAGTGGCGATATGTCACCGGATCGCCCGAGGTTCGCAACCTGCAGCCGGAGCGTAATGGGCCTTGCCCTTGTGGCAGTGGCCGTAAGTTCAAGAAGTGCTGCCAGGATTAAAAGAAACTCGACAAGGAGTGTCGAAATGCCCTCTCTACCAACGGCGCAAGCGCGCGCCCTGTTGCTGATCATCACTCTGGTCCCCGCCACCCTGACTGCCGAAATCTATAAATGGCGGGACGACAAGGGACGCGTGCACTATGGCGAGCGGCCACCGGCGGATCGTTTCGAGGCACGGGAGATCAGTGCCGCTCTGCCGCCGATTCATGAGATTCCTGCCGCCACGGCGCCTAGCTCTTCCACGCGCCAATCACCGCAGCCAAAGGGCGATGACCTGCGTCAAACGCTAGCAGCCGAACAGGCTCTTGAGCGCCAGACACAGCGTTGTGGGAAATACGCAGACCAACTGGCGGATATCCAGCGCAAGCTGCGTGCGGGCTACGGTGAGCCGCGCGGCAACAAGTTACGCCAGCGGCGCCGGATGCTGGAGCAGAAGCAGTACGAAGAGTGTCGCGGGCTTTAAGGGCTGGAAGTTTGCTCTAAATCATTTACTCTCTCGTGCACGACCAGTACCTTCGGTGTCGAAACGAGGCGGTCGTTATCGAGAGGGAACAGCGATTGGAGCGGCTAGTTGTTCCATAGCTATTACCTATCAAAAAATTTTAAATTATTAATTAGAGCGATCTATCCCCAATCCGTAGGATAGCCATTACAGAAATTCATCAACCCATGGAGGCATATACATGCAACCGATCATCAATACGGAAGTAAAACCTTTTAAAGCCACTGCCTTTCAAGACGGCAAGTTCATCGACGTATCCGACGCTGACCTGAAAGGTAAGTGGTCTGTCGTGTGCTTCTACCCGGCTGACTTCACCTTCGTCTGCCCCACCGAGCTGGGCGATCTGGCTGATCACTACGAGCAGCTGCAGAAGCTGGGCGTTGAAGTGTACTCCGTCTCCACCGACACCCACTTCACCCACAAGGCATGGCACGACGCGTCCGATACCATCAAGAAGATCAAGTTCCCCATGATCGGCGATCCGACTGGCACCATCAGCCGTAACTTCGGCGTGCTGATCGAGGAAGAAGGTCTGGCACTGCGCGGCACTTTCGTGATCAACCCGGAAGGTCAGATCAAGGTAGTTGAAGTTCACGACCTGGGTATCGGCCGCTCCGCCAAGGACCTGGTCCGTAAGGTGCAAGCCGCTCAGTACATCGCCACCCACGACGGCGAAGTGTGCCCAGCCAGCTGGCAGCCCGGCGATGAGACGCTGGCTCCTTCCCTGGACCTGGTTGGTAAGATCTAAGCCCCACGGGGTTCGTTACGCGCTTTAACCGGCCTATCCGGCCAAGCCTACGCTCCGGGACCACAAGTCCCGGGCGTTCCCAAATTATTGAATCTGCAGGGGATAACCATGCTGGACACGAACGTCAAGGCTCAGCTTAAGAGCTACTTGGAAAAAGTCGTCAATCCTATCGAGATCGTGGCCTCTGTCGATGAAGGCGCGAAGTCCAAAGAAATGCTGGCGCTGTTGAACGATATTGCCGAGCTCACCGACAAGATCAGGGTTGTCGAGCGTCTTGACGGCAATGAGCGCAAGCCTTCGTTTGCCCTGAACCGCCCCGGCGCCGAGACCGGCGTACGTTTTGCGGGCATTCCCATGGGGCATGAGTTCAGCTCCCTGGTGTTGGCGCTGCTGCAGGTGGGTGGTCACCCGCCCAAGGTGGAAGCCGACGTGATCGAACAGATTCGCAATCTTGAAGGCGAATACGAGTTCGAAACCTTTATTTCCCTCAGCTGCCAGAACTGCCCTGAAGTGGTTCAGGCACTGAACTTGATGGCGGCCATCAATCCCAACATCCGTCATGTGATGATTGATGGCGCGCTGTTTCAGGATGAAGTCAACGACCGCCAGATCATGGCGGTGCAGACGGTGTTCCTCAATGGCCAGCAATTCGGCCAGGGCCGCCTGAGCCTGGAACAGATCCTGGGCAAGATCGATACCGGTGCCGCCCAGCGCGACGCAGAGAAGCTCAAGCAGAAAGACGCGTTCGACGTATTGATCGTCGGCGGTGGCCCGGCCGGTGCCGCAGCGGCGATTTACGCGGCGCGCAAAGGTATTCGTACCGGTGTGGTGGCCGAGCGGTTCGGCGGCCAGGTGCTCGACACCATGGCTATCGAGAACTTCATTTGAAGGAAACCGAGGGCCCGAAACTGGTCGCGGCCCTGGAGCAGCACGTCAAGTCGTACGACATCGATCTGATGAACAATCAGCGCGTCGAGGCGCTGGTGCCGGCCGGCGCGCCGGGTGAACTGCTGCAGGTCAAGCTGGCCAGTGGCGCGGTGTTACGCAGCAAAACGGTGATCGCGGCGACCGGTGCTCGCTGGCGCGAAATGAATGTACCCGGCGAGCGCGAGTATCGCGGCCGCGGCGTGGCCTACTGCCCGCACTGTGACGGCCCCCTGTT